>CAKPKZ010000021.1 GCA_934167435.1 uncultured Clostridia bacterium
TCGCAAAATGTTCTATGATATTTTCCAAGTTTTGGGTCTAACCCGTAATTGGCTATAACTTTTCTTCCATCTTCATTTTTTAATGCTTTTACAATTTCTTTAAATGATATATCTTCTACTTGAATTTTATTATATTCTCTCGCTATTTTAGGAAGAGAATGTGCATCTGAATTGGTTAAAAAAGTTTTATTTTCTAATTCTGATATTGTATCTGCTAAAAATGTATCTGAGCTTAGGCCTAATTCAACTGCAAGTATTTTATTATATTTTTCTTTAAATATATATTCTAATCTATCTGTGCAATTACCATAATAGCTTTTGTGTGGGGTAAATATATGAGCTGGTATTAATATTCCATTATATTTTTCTACTATATCTATTAGCTCATATCCTGATACATCTGACCTTTGCGTGCTTAATGTTATATTTTTTATATGTTTGCTCATTTCTTTAGAAAATGCTTTTATATCTGACAAATGTGGGAAAAAGCACACATTATGAGCACTGCCACATTTTCCATCTCTTCCTTTTTCTGATGTTTCGACTTCACTTCCAAGTAATATGCATACTTTGTCTTTATATATAATTCCTCCATCTTTTAATTCATACGCATCTCCTGTTTTTAAAAAATTCTCTATATCTTCTATTACATATGGTGATGCACAATCTATAATTCCACAAACGTTTATCCCTTTCCTATCAGCACACTCTTTTGCAATGTTAGCAAAATTAAGACTTCTTGCTGCTGTTATTTTTACTGGTTTTCCATTTTCTGTTCTTCCTATATGAATATGTAAATCTGCAAATATTTCGTACATTTTTTACCTCTTTCTTTTCTTTATTTTATACATTAATTTAAGCGGTCGATAAAAATATCGCCGCTTTTATCTTTTGTACCTTACTTTTCTTCTCCTGCATATTTTTCTTTTGTTTCTTTAGTAAATAGTGATCTATTATTATTTTCTTTAGCTTGCTCTTTTTTTACTTCCATAACAGCTTCTTGCACTTTAGGTTGCATTGTTTCACAATATTTTATAGCATATTTACTTTCAAGTTTTTGGTCTGGAAATTTAATTTTGTTAAAAGCATTTTGATATACTCTTAAAGCTTCATATTTCATTTTACATCCTCCTTAAACTTCTACATATACATTTTCCATCATTTGTACAAATTCTGAAAATGTGTTCATGTATCTATTATAATAATCTTTTAAATTTCTATGTTCTAATAATGCTAATGCTTCGTCTGGTTTAAACCCTATTCTTTCAGGTCTGTCTAAAAGCATTCCTCCAAATTGATCTACTAATTCTAATATGTCACTTTCTTTTTCTCTTGGTTTACTGTCACTATATCTATTAACTTCTTCACATATTTTGCAAAATCTTTGATCAAATCCAAGATTTAACAAATATTGTGCTCCCTCTCTAGCATAGGCATGCAATTTTTCTAAATTTTGTGCATTATCTACCTTCTTGCAATTGCATAATAAACATGCTGTTAAAACTAAATTTTTGTCTATGTTATCTTTTTGGCATATATCTGTATAGTCTAAAAACATTTTTGCTATTTCTGTTTTTAAAATTACTGATTTATCAAAAAATATTTCACTTTTCCCTGTTTCGTTTGATTTTCTTTGTGCTAAATGCCTTACTATTTCCATTTTTTGATACAAATTTTCTTCTGATAAAATATAGTCTGCAAAGGTTTCCATTATTTCCTCCTATGTAACAAAATACAATGTTTACTTGTATTATAAATAAAAATTATGCTTTTTTCAACATTATATAAAAAATGTAACAAAACTGTAATACAATTGTAATATTACGTGTTTGGTATTGCTCTTCTTGCCATTTCATCACATCTGTTGTTATACTCATTATCAGCATGTCCTTTTACTTTTATAAAATTAACTTTATGAATTTTTGTTAATTCATAAAGCTCTTGCCATATTTCTTTATTTTTAACAGGTTCTTTACTTGCTGTTTTCCAGTTGTTTTTTACCCAATTATAAATCCATCCTTGTTTAAAACCATTCACAACATATGCACTATCACTATATAAGTCTACCTCACAAGGAAACTTTAAAAGCTTTAATCCTTCAATTACTGCTGTTAGCTCCATAATGTTATTAGTTGTTTTTTTACTTCCTCCTGATATTTCCTTCTTTGTATTTTTATACATTAAAATGCTTCCCCATCCTCCTGGTCCTGGATTTCCAGAACAGGCTCCATCTGTATATATTATAACTTTTTCCATAAACTATCATCTCCATTGTTTTTTTTGTTAATTTATGGTAGTATTATATCAATAAAATTAAAATTTAACAACAATATTTAGGAGAGATTTTTATGAGTAAAGTTTTAGGAATAATAGCAGAATATAATCCGTTTCATAATGGACATTTACATCATTTATTAAAAAGTAAAGAAATTACTGGCTCAAATTACGTTGTTGCAGTTATTAGTGGTAATTTTACACAGCGCCGGAAGTGCTTCACTAATTGATAAATGGTCTAAAACAGAAATGGCTTTAAATAATGGTGTTGACTTAGTAATTGAACTTCCTGTTTTATATTCTATTTCTAGTGCAGAAAATTTTGCAGAGGGCAGTATTAAAATTTTAAATTCCTTAAAGATTATAGATTATATTTCTTTTGGAGCAGAAACACAAAATATCAGTATTCTTAATAAGTTTGCTGATGTTTTGTATAATGAACCCAAAGAATATAAAAATATACTTTCTCATGAATTAAACAAAGGGTTGTCTTATCCAAAAGCAAGAGAAAATGCATTAATGCTATATTTAAATGACATAAGAAGATTTGCCAACGTTCTTTCATCTCCAAATAATATTTTGGGGATTGAATATTTAAAGGCTTTAAAAAAATTAAAAAGTCATATCCAACCTGTTTCTATCCAAAGATTTGGAAGCCAATATAATGACACTACTATAACTGGTAATATTGCAAGTAGCACTTCTATTAGAAATATAGTTAAAAATAATGATTTTGATACATTAAGAAAAGTTTTACCTGCTTCTAATTACTCTATTTTGGTAAATAATATAAAAAACGGGCATATTGTTTCTGATTTAACAAGTTTTGAAAGGGAAATTATGTATAACTTACGAAAAATGTCTATTGAAGAAATACGTGAATTACCAGATGTTTCTGAAGGTTTAGAATTTGCAATTAAAAACACTGCAAATTCTTGCAATAGTATTGTAGAATTTTTGAATATAATAAAATCTAAAAGGTATACTTCAACGCGTTTGCAAAGAATACTGTTGTATTCATTATTAGGAATAACAAAAAAAGATATGGAAGTTTCAAAAAAAATAAATCCATATATTAGAATTCTAGGTTTTAATGAACGAGGCAAATATTTACTTTCAGAAATTACTAAAGCAAATCCTAAGCTTGAAATTATAACTTCTGTAAAGAAATTTATGAATTCTTCTATAAATAAAAATCTTAAAAATATGATTAATAAAGATATTTTTGCAACTAATGTTTATACTTTAGGTTATGAATATGATTCTTGGAGTAATTTAGATTATACTCATAAATTACTAACATTAAAATAAATGCCGCAATGTAAAATTTACATTTGCGACATTTATTTTTAGTATTATTATTTAGTTATCCATTTTACTAAATTCAAATTACTTGGTTCTAATATCATTTCATGTTTTGGCATTACCCTAAATGTATAACCATAATTTCCACCTGTTGTTAATTCTATTTTTGCATTATAATAATATTCTCTTTTATCATTGTCTTTTTTTTCTAACTTCATTGGTATTATGCTTACATTTTCTACTAATCCATTATCTAATATTTTGCCATAATATGCTTCTACTGTTATATTTTCCTCACTAATATTTGGCAAGCGAACCATACAGTGTACTTCTATGTTGTTTCCAGCATCTAATGTTATATTATCTAAATTGTTCATTTGCTCTATTTCTATTTTGTCCCAATTATTATACATGTCCTTTTTCCATGCATTATATGCTGCTACATCTTCTAAATTTGTGTAATATTTTTTTGTTAAATTGCATAATGGCATATATAAATTATTTGTGTAATCTACTAACATTCTAGATGTACTGTATTTTCCCCCAGTTGTTATTATTGATTGTTTCATTATTTCCATCCATTTTTCTGATATTCCTTTTTCATTTTTATCATAATATGTTGGTATTATTTTTCCTTCTAATGTATTATACATACTAGTGCTGTCTGCAATATCTTGTGTTTCATATGAATCGAATTCTGCATTTGTTCCTATTGTCCATCCATTGTTTTGTGTATATCCTTCTGCCCACCATCCATCTAGAACACTAAAGTTTATAACTCCATTTACAGATGCTTTTTGTCCACTTGTTCCAGATGCTTCCATTGGTCTTCTAGGGTTATTTAACCAAACATCTACACCACTTATTAAGTATCTAGACATTGCTATATTATAATTTTCAAGCAAGAATATTTTACCTTTAAATTGTGGCATCATAGAAATTTCATGTATATATTTTATTAAGTCTTGTCCTTCTTTATCTGCTGGATGTGCTTTTCCTGCAAATATTATTTGAACTGGTTTATTTGCATTGTTTAACATTTGTGTTATTCTTTCTAGGTCTTTAAATATTAATGTTGCTCTTTTATAAGTTGCAAATCTTCTTGCAAATCCTATTGTTAAAATATTTGGATCTAATTTTGACACTATCTCATTTATATCGTCATAACTATATCCAGATCTTCTTAATCTATTTACTGTGCTCTCTTTTACTAATTGCAATAATCTCATTTTTCTTTCTTGATGTGCATTCCATAATTGTTCATTTGGAATATTATTAATTTTTTCCCATACATAATCTTGATGGATATTATCTTGCCAATATGGTATTAAGTATTTGTTGTATAAGTCCTTTAATTTTGGTGCTAACCATGAACATGTATGTATACCATTTGTTACATATGTTATTGGTGATTCATTTGCAGCAATATTTGGCCAAATGTCTCCAAATAATTCTCTTGATACTGCTCCATGCAATTTACTAACTCCATTTTTCTTTCCTGCAATTTTTAAAGCAAGAATTCCCATATTAAATCCTTCTTGCAATTTGTTTCCAGGTTTCATTCCCAACATTAAAAATTCTTCTTTGCTTAAATTTAGTCTTGGCCAAAAATCTTTAAAGTATTTTTCAACTAATGCTACTGGAAAAATGTCATTACCTGCTGGAACTGGTGTATGTGTTGTAAATACTGTTTTTGAGCTTGCAATATCTCTTGCTATTTCGAATGATACTTCTTTTTCTTTTATTATATTTTTTATAATTTCTAAATTTAAAAATGCAGAATGTCCTTCATTCATATGGTATATAGTTGGGTTTAAACCTAATGTTTTTAATAAATTAACACCGGCCATCCCTAAAACAATTTCTTGTCTTATTCTCATTTCTTGGTCTCCACCATATAGTCTTAAGGTTACGTTTCTGTCTTCCACATTGTTTTGGTCAATGTCTGAATCTAATAAATATAATTTTATTCTTCCAACATTTATTTGCCATATTTTTAAATATAATCTTCTTTTTGGAAATTTTACATTTATAATTAAGTCTTCCCCATTTTTATCTTTTACAGGATTTATTGGTAATTCTGACAAATTCAAGTCACGATATTCTGTTTCTTGTTCTCCATAGCCATTGATTTTTTGATGAAAATATCCATTTTTATATAACAAGCCTACTGCAACTAATGGTATACCTAAATCACTTGCAGATTTTAAGTGATCTCCAGATAATATACCTAGTCCTCCAGAGTAAATTGGTATTGTTTCATCTAATCCATATTCTGCTGAAAAATATGCTATTAAGTCATTTTTGTTGTCTGGATATTTGTTTGAAAACCATGTGTTTTTACTTTTCATGTAATTTTCAAAATTTTCTATAATTTTATCATATTCTTTTAGAAATGATGTGTTTTTTGATACTTCTTCTAATTTTTCTTGTGATACTTGTTTTAAAAATTTAACTGGATTCTTATTTACTGTTTCCCATAAATCTCTATCAATTTTTTTAAATAATTTTAAATATTCAGTATTCCATGACCACCATAAATTATTTGCTACATCTGATAATTTTTCTATTCTTTTTGGTAATTGTGGATTAACTGTAATTCTGTTAAATACATACATTTTATTTATTCCTCCTTGGTACCTTTCATATTTTAACTTAAGTATATTGACATTTATATTATCTATTAAATATTATGTTTTGTCAAACATTTTTACATATTTTATGTAAGATTTTTTATAAATTAAAAGCCAAGAAATATATTCTTAGCTTTTTACATATAGTTATTTATTTTCTTCAACATTCATTGTTAATATTTCTTTTAATTCGTCTTCTGTTACGCTTTTTTCTCCTCTAATATGTAAATCAACTACATAACTATCAGATATCTCTGACCATACATATTTTGCAGAGTATTTTGTTTCATAGCTTCCACTAGCATATGTATATGAAAATGTTGCATAATAGAATTTTCTACCATTTACTTCCATAGTTTGTACTTCTGATAAATTTAAATCTTTATATTTTTCTTCCTCAGTATATGTTTTTAAATTTTGTTTTAATGATTCATAGTATTTGTCTTTATCAGAACGTGCTGTTGATATTTTTATAGATGCATCTCCTTTTTCTAATGATCTATAATTTTCTGAAACATATCTTGAATTATATCCTTGTGGTAGTTTAAATGTAATTTTATATTTGTCGTCATATGATATTATTTCATTTTCTTTTGTTTTTTCTTTTTCTTCATTACCATCATTGTCATCATTATCATTGTTGTCATCATCTTTAGTTGTTGTTGATTGATTTAATAATGTATTATTTGAATTTTTAGTTCCTACTGAATTCATTCCAGAAAATGATTCTATTAATTCATATAATTTTGATTTTTGTAAATTTGTTACTAAAGTTTTTTGGTCTGCTGATGTTAATTTGTTTGCTTTTACGCTATCTTTTACGTTTACATTATCAATATTTTCGTTGTATTTTGCACTATAATCTAGATTTATAGCTACTTTTCCAAATTCTTCTATATTAAATTCTATTTTAGCAGTTCCTTCTTTTTCGCCTTTTTCTTCTATTGTAATTACACCTGAAAGTACTGTTTTATCTTCGTCTTCTTTTATTTCAAAAGAGTATTTATTCTTTTCAGTTTTTGTAAATGCTATTGTTACTTTTTGATTTTCTTCTTCGCTATATGCTGTTGCAGATAATTTTACTAATTCTTGCATTAATCCTTTTGTATATAAACTAACTTCTATTGTTGTTTTTTCGTCATCCTCTATATCCTCTGCACTCTCAAGTAGTTGCTCTAATGTTTTTTTAACTGTTTCTTTATCTTCAAAACATTTTAAAAATTCTTCATTATCTTTTAAATTTTTAGCAATATTTGTTGTTTCTTCCTTTAATTGTTTTGCATTTAATTTTATAGTATTTTTTGTTGTATTTTCTTTTTTACCATTTATTTCTATCTCTTCTTTTTGGCTAGAACAGTATTCTGGTTTTATTGTTTTAGTTATTTCTTCTTTTAATATTTTCATTGATTTTTGTAATGCTAATTTTTGTTCATTTGAAATTTTTTGACTTTCTAATAATTCGCTAGCATTTGAGTAAAATTCATCATCCATTTCTGCTTCTATATATTTATTTAATAAATCTTTTGCATATAGATATGTTTTTTGCCCATTTATGTCAGAATATAATTGTAAATTTAATAAGCTTTTTTGATCATAATTTGATTCTAAGTTAGCAATCATTTTTTTGTCTTCATTATTAGTTTGAACATTAAATTTAATATCTGTTTTATTTATTAAATCTAATATTTCTTTATCTATTGATTTATTATCAGTTTCAATATTTGCACTTAATTTTAGTGATGCATTTATTGTTTTATAATCTGCTTCTTTTATTTGGTCTGTATATGAGTCAATAGCTTTTCCTATTATTCTTTTATACATTTGTTCTGCTTTTGAGAAAAATGCAAAGTAGTATATTAGTCCTGCTACTATTGCAACTACTATTATTCCAATTATAATTGGTAATGCAGTTATACCGTTTCCTTTCTTTTTTGGTGGTTCGTTTGAACTCACATTAAAGTTGTTGTTTGGTTTTGTTTCTGGTGTTTGGTTAACCTCTTGTTCTGGTTTGTTTGGCTCTAAATTTTCGTTTGGTTGATTATTCTCTTCCATTTTTATTCCCCTTTCAAATTTATATAACATATTAATTATATTATAAGTTTATTTTGTTTGCAATACTTTTAAATTTATTTTTAATTTAATATCTTATTTGTTTCATTCTTCCATATACTAAATCTACCCATGTGCTAGATGCTGGGCAAAATCTTATTTTTACAGCAGCTAATGTCTTACCTTTGTAAAAAGTCCCACCTTTTGTTAAATATTTGTTATGTAATGTTTTAGCCGCAATTTCTAGGCCCTCTTCTACCGAATTATATTTTATTAACTTTCCTTTTGACATTAAACTTATATAATTGTGTGTATTTCTATGATTTGTAGCTATTGTCCAACCAGATTCTGCTGAAATTAGTCCACAAAAAAATATTTCGTTTATTTCATATTTTTTGCATAGTTCATAAATTATATCTGAATTGTTAAAAAAGAATTTACTTTTATCTTCTTTTACTGTTGCTATTAAATTTTTAAAATCTTGTTTAGATAGCCCTGTTCTTATAGTTAAATCCATATCTTTAGAAATAGAAACATTTTCTAATGTTATATATTTTTCTTGTTCTACTTGTTCTTCTTGTGCTGTAATTTCTTCGTTTTCTTGTGCATTAACTCTTGGAGTTTCTTGCCCTCTAGATGTTACTTCTTGCTCATTTATTTGCTTGGCTACACTTATTTGTGCATTATCTTCTTCATTAGTTATTGAATTTGTTGTTTCGGCTACTTGTGTACTTGTATTGCATGTAAATAGATTGGCTGTTAGTGCTAACAGCATAATAGCCACTACTACATATATTATTCCTTTTATTGATATTACTGTTTTTTTATCTTCTTTCATAATTATTTAAATAAATTTGTAATTGCTTTTTTTCTTATTCTTTGTATGGCATTGTCAACAGATTTTACTGGAGCTTCTAATTTGTTTGCAATTACAATATAACTTTCTCCTTTTATATATCTATTCAAAACTTGTTTTTCAAATTTACTTAATGATTTATCTATAGCATCTTCTACTTCTTTATAGTATTCTTTTTTAGTTATTGTTTCTAACGGGTCTTCTATTGTTTTACTATTAAAAGTGTCTATTAGTTCGTTACTATCTTCATCATTGTCATATGCTGACGTGTTTAAAGATAAATATGAATTTAGTGGCATATGTTTTTGTCTATTTGAACATTTTATTGCTGTAATCATTTGTCTTTCAATACAGATGTTAGCAAATGTTTTAAATGTATTTTGTTTTTCTAGTTTAAAGTCCTTTATTGCTTTAAATAAGCCTATCATTCCTTCTTGTATCATATCTTCTTTTTCTGAGCCAATCATATAATATTTTCCTGCTTTTGCACTTACTAAATCTTTATATTTTTCTAATAAAAATGATAGTGCTTGCTCGTCCCCATTTTTTATAAGTTCTATAATATTCTCATCTTTTAAATTAGCATATTTATTAGTGGCATAATATACATTTTCCTGTTGCATATGATTTTATATACCTCCGAATGTGTTTTTTTGTATTATATATTTCAAACCCTTGAAAAGTCAAGGTTTTTTTATATTTTTATTTTATTTATTTAATTCTTGATTAATTACACTCCATACCTCTGGATCTTCTCTGTCCTTTTCCCATGCGGCAGATCCAGCCAAATTATATTTTGTTATTAATTCAATTTTAGCTCTTATTGATTCTAAATCTTCTACCCACATTTTTTTTGTTGTATTTTTTTCTTCATATTCAACATAGTATTGCTTTAAGTTATCATCCCATGTTTTTTCTACACTTTCTGGTAATACTTTATTTATATTTTTCATATTTACAACATCACTTTTTACTTTTCCGTTTGAATCCTCTGTCCATAATCTAGTATAAAATGGTACAGCAAGTATAATTTTATCTGATTTTATTTCTTCTGTTTCTAAGAATTTTTTTAAACTTAATTCTATCCAATCATATCCTGCAGTTGTTCCTGGTTTTGTACTTGATACTCCATATTGATCATATGCCATAAATATTATATAGTCTGCAACATGTCCAATAACGTTTCTGTCAAAACATAAAGACCATGTATCCCCACCATCTGGCGCAGTTACATCTACAGATATAACTAGGCCAATTTCTTTTATTCGTGGTGTTAATTCTATTATGAATCTTGAATATAAATCTATGTCTTCTTTTTTCATATTTTCAAAATCAATGTTAATTCCATCAATTTTATATTTTACACATAGATTTACTATATCTTCAATTAGTTTTTGTCTTTTATCATAGTCATTCATTATATTAGAAGTTACACTTAACATTCCATCTCCAGAATTTGATATCATTGGCCACACTTTGTATCCATTGTTATGCGCCCACTTTATATATTCTTCTCCCTTGTCGCCTACATTTTGTTGCACATTACCATTTTTATCTAAATAGAAAAAAGATGGTGATACTACGTTTACTCCTTCTATTTTTGTTCCATTTCTATCTGGTGCTGATGCATATTCAGAATAATAATCCCACACTAAGTTTACTTTTCCTTGTATTTGTTTTTCTTCTTCCATATTTTCTCTAACTATAACTTCATTTGCAATTTTTTTAGATTTTATATAGCCTACTTTTCCTTTATCTGTTCTTACTTTTGCCCACTTTCCGTCATTTGAAACAACAATTACATAGTCTCCTTTTTTTACTCTGTCTACTGTTTTAGAAATAAAATTGGTTGATGATTTTACTGCTACTTGACTTGTTACTATTGCCTTTTTTTGTTCTCTATTTGTGGAGTCAATTGTAATTACTTTAGAGTCTTCTATGTTTTTTATTTCAATTCCATACACATCTAGCATTTCTGATATTGGTAAATATATTGTATTATCTTTTTCTATAGCACTTGCATATATTTTTTTATTTGCCCCATTTATATTTATTTCGTTTTCTTCAAATCCAATTGATGCTATTTTTTTATCATATGTTGTTATAATTTTATTATTTTTTTCATCCTTGTATATGTATTTATCAAAAAAATTTGCAATATCTTGTTTTGATAAATATACAACATTATTATCTACCAAAACATCTTTTTTCAAATTAGATGTTACATTATTATTATTTATTACTAAATTAATTTTTTTATTTTTATCTAATATAATAAAATCATTTGCTACATAGGCTACTATTAATATTATTATTACAGCAATTATTGATAAAAATGTTTTTATTATTACCTTTTTCTTCTTTTCTATTTCTTCTTTAGTCATTTTCTTTTTTCTCATATTCTTCTCCTTTTTTGTATAATACTTTTTTTACTATAACATAATTTTTGTTTTTATGAAATAGAAAAAGATGAATTTTTTTATTTTTTTCATAAAAAAAGATATTGCATTTTGCAATATCTCTTTGGAGTTACCGACCCCTTATCTTATTTATAATGCGTTTGAATAAACTTAAACCACCTCTTCTTTTTTTCTTTAAAAAGTTTTCTTTTTCAACTTGGGCAATTAGATAATTTACGTCGAACACTAGCCTTTTAATATCTGCTTCTATTTCGGCAACGTATTCGATTTTTACTTTTATTTTTTCAATATGCCTTTGAACAATTTTTACATCGTCATTATTTAGATTCTTAATTTCTACTTCCAACATTTCAATGGTATTTGTTGGATCGTAGTAATTTTTTAATTCTAATTGCCTTTTTACTTGTTTGAGTTTATCTTTATTCACATTATTGTTTTGAGGGATTGTCGGCTGTCTTACTTCTTTTTGCATACTTCTCACTCCCAAAATTATTTTATACAAAAATTATATCATATTATGTATTTTTTTGCAAAATTTTCTGTGCAATTAATGCTTTGATTTTTATTCCTTGTTCACTAAACATTTTTTCATGTTCTGTCTCTATATTTTTTCCATTAAAAATGTCTTCTTTATGTAAGTCTTTAGTAATTTTTTTTATTTCAAATCCACTCTCCTCAAAATATAGTATGCTTGATTGAAATAAATCATCATCATCTGTTTTAAAATATATTTCTCCCTCATCTTTTAAGAACTGTTTATATTTTTCTAATTGTTTTGTATGTGTTAGCCTTTTTTTTCTATGTTTTCCTTTAGGCCAAGGATTACAAAAATTTATATATATTCTTTCTATATTGTCTATTTTATCTAGTATTAACCATATTCTCTCAATGTCAAATCTAGTAAGTATTATATTTTCTGGTTTTATATTTTTATTACTATATTCGTTTTCTACATTTCTTTTTGCAAGTCCCAACATAGCATCAACCAAATCTATCGCAATATAATTTATGTCTAAATTTTCTGAAGCTAAATTAGATATAAATTGCCCTTTTCCACATCCCAACTCTAAATGAATGGGATTATTAGAATTTGTAAAATGCTTCTTCCATTTTCCTTTCCATTCTTCTGGATTATCCTCATAAAAATTACTGGCTTCTAGTTCTGGTCTTGCCCATTTTTTGTATCTTATCCTCATTTTTTTCTCCTCTTTATTTTACTAGAATTTTATTTTAACATATATTTACTATTTTGTAAAATTTGACTTTAACTTATATATTTTATATACTATTTGCATGGAAATAAATTATGTAGTAAAAAATAGTGATAAATTTTTAAGTGTAAATGATATTATTAATTTAAAATTTAAAATTTCTTCTAGATTAAAGTTAAAATTAATTAAGAATCATAAAATTTATTTAAATGGTATTGCTTGTGATACCAGATGTAGTATAAAAGAAAATGATATAATAAAAGTAAGTTTTGATATAGAAGAAGATAATTCTAATATTATACCCAAAAAAATGGATCTTAACATTATATATGAAGACGATTGGCTTTTAGTTGTTAATAAACCTGCCGGAGTTGCAGTACATCCTTCAATATTGCATTATGAAGATTCACTTTCTAATGGCATTAAATATTATTTTAATACTATTAATCTAAAAAAGAAAATTAGACCTGTTAACAGATTAGACCTTAATACTTCTGGCTTAATTATTTTTGCAAAATGTGAATATATTCAGGAATGTTTATCAAAACAAATGGCTAGTTGTGATTTTACTAAAGAGTATACTGCTATTGTTTCTGGAACATTTAACAATAAATCTGGAACAGTTAACCTTCCTATTGCTAGAAAACCAAATAGTATTATTGAAAGGTGTATTAGTCCAAATGGTCAAGTATCAATTACCCATTATGTTGTATTAAAAGAATTTGAAAATTATAGCTTAATAAAGTGCTTTTTAGAAACTGGCAGAACTCATCAAATAAGAGTTCATATGGCATATATTAACCACCCTCTAATTGGAGACACTTTGTATGGTACTTATTCCAATTTAATTAATAGGCAAGCACTGCATAGTTCTTGCATAAAATTTATTCATCCTATACTTAATAAAAAAATTTCTTTATCTTCTGCCATCCCTACAGATATGCAAAATTTATTAAAATAAGTTGCCACCTCAAAATGACAACTTATTTTATATTATTCTCCTAAATTAATTCCTATACTTTTTGCTGTTATTACTAACTCATTATCCATTGTTATTTTTCTTATATTGCTTTGAGCAGTATTTCCAGAAGCTGCACCTATTTCTTTATTATTTCCTACTACTTCTTCTAAAGAAATATATCCTAATTTTCCATCTTTATATGTTACTAAGTTGTTGAATTTTCCCTCCATTGCTAGTTCCATTGCTTTTACTCCATATTTTGTTGATAATACCCTATCATAAGCTGTAGGTGTTCCTCCTCTTTGAACATATCCTAACACTGTGCATCTAGAAACTAAACCAGTTAGTTGTTCTAAATCTTGTGCAACTTTTTCTCCAATTCCTCCTAATCTTATATTGTCTAATCCTTTTCCATCATCAAGTTTTTTCTTTACTACTATTTCTCCATCTTTTGGTCTAGCTCCTTCTGATACAACTATAATACTAAAGTTTTTTCCTTCTGCTTGTCTTTGTTTTACTTTTTCTGCAACTTTATTTATATCATATGGAATTTCTGGTATTAATGCTGCATCTGCTCCTCCTGCTATTGCTGACTCTAATGCAATCCATCCAGCATATCTTCCCATTACCTCTAAAACCATTATTCTATGGTGTGAAGCTGCTGTAGTATGAAGTCTGTCTAAACTTTCTGTTGCTACAGATACAGCTGTATTATATCCAAATGTTATATCTGTATGTGCAACATCATTATCTATGGTTTTTGGTACCCCAATCACATTTACTCCTCTTAATGAAAAATCTCTTCCAGATTTTTGTGTTCCATCTCCTCCTAATGTAAATATACAATCAAAACCTGCTTGTTTAATATTGTCTATGCACTTTTGTGACATATCTTTGTATATAGTTTGTCCATTTTCCTCTACTTTTAAATTGAATACATTAGTACTATTTGATGTTCCTATTATAGTTCCACCTCTATGTAATAATCCTGACGCATTTGTGTTTGAATCTAATTTTATATAATTATTTTCCAATAAACCTTTATATCCTTCAATATATCCATAACATTCAATTCCATTGTTTTCTGCAGTCTTTACTATTGCTCTTATTACAGCATTTAATCCTGGGGCATCTCCTCCATTAGTTAATATAGCTACTTTCTTTATCATAAAAAATCCTCCTTGGTTTTGTTTAATTTTATCTTTTTTATTATATCAATAAAATAAAATTTTACAACACCTTTAGAATATTTTTTAAACAATTTTAGCTTTTATTACTTTTCTTTGTACTAATCTAAATCTTTAATATTTCTTCTATTTTGTTGCAATATGTATATTTTCAATTTGAGCTTTTAATTCTCTAGAAATTATATTTTGAATTTGAGCAATCTCTTCTTGTTTTAATTCTTCAGCACCTATTATTACACTTATACTTTCGCCATTTACAAATATTATATTATTTTCAAAACCTTTAGTTTTTATTAGATTTTCACATATCATTATGCTGTTTTTGGTTTCATTTATTTTTGTTATTTCTTGTGTTGCTGATTGTTTTTGTGTTTCTAACGAATTTTCACTATTTAATACTTTGTTGTATGTTTCTAGCATTTGTGAATACATTGTTTCTCTTTCTAATTTAGATTTAGCAAAATATTCATCGCTATTTACAGAAGAATTTGTTTGTTGAACTTCTAAATCATCCTGCTCATTTTTTAATTCTTCATTATTATTTAATTTTTCATCTTTATTTTCAGTAACAACATCATTGCTATTAACTAATGTTGCATCTCCTACATCTGCAATTTGAGAATTTGATTCAATTTCATTACTATTATTTTCTGCAATAGCTCCTGTTTGTTGAGTTTGATTTAAAGACGTAAAATTTAAGTATCCTGCTACCACTAACATTAAAGCAATAACATACATAATTACTTGATTTTTTTTAAATACACTTTTCATTTTTTATTCCTCCTATTTCATTTCAAACACTTGAATTTTATGGGTTGCAAGCCCTGTTGCAGCCTCTACAGCCTGAATAATATTCGTTTTTACATTAACATTACTCGCACCTTTGGCAGTTATTATTGCTCCCTCTATTTTAGGTTTAACTATTTTTTGAGTAATTGGTGTCTTTTCACCATTATTTTCTTGATAAACTATCTCTTTTTGGGCATCTGTTTCTTCTATTTTTCTAATTCCTCCTGAAGTATCAGTCTCTTCAGTGCTGCTACTTTTGGAATTTTCATTATACATTGCAACCATCTCACTACTTTGAGAATAATTAATAAAAACATTCACATCTCCAACGCCACTTATTTTACTTAATATGTACTCTAACTTCTCACTAAGGCTTTCGGTATTTTCTGTATTATCTGAAGAAACCTCATTTTGATTCGTAATAGCTAACCTTTTATTTGAAGTATTGTTTTCACTTTTAGTTGTTTCTTTTTTATCACTTAATATGAAATTAATGGCAATAATTGTTACTATTAAAATAATAATAAAAACGACTATATTTTCAACTTTTTTCTTGTTATTACCTTCTTCTTCTTTTAAAGTAACTAACTGTTTTAATTTATTTTTAAACATTTATCCTCAACTCCATATTCTTCTTTTAAAAACTTTTTTAAATTATTTATGTCAGCATCTGTAATTTCATTGCTATTATTTTTATTTTGGTTTGATATATTTACTTTTTTTATTTTTTGAACTTCATCTATTAACTTTTCTTCTACCTCTTTTTTATCTTCAACTAAATTAGCTTCGTTCTTTTTTATTTTTAATACAACTTTTTTTATCCCTGCATTTTTTTCATCACCAGTTATAACAGCATTAACATCACATTTAATAACATCATACCCTTTATTAGTAATTTTAGTTTTTATATCCTTTTCCAACTGTTCTATATATAACTGTTCTAATCTTTTATCCATAGAACTTTGATTATTTTTAGTTTGAACAGTTATATTATTTGTATAATTTTCAAAACTAAAATTTTCAACGCTCGATGCTTGTACACTTTTCATAAATGGTGATACTATATTAAACAATATATATATTCCCATTACCATTCTAATATATTTTTTTGTTTTATTATTTGGCAAAAGCATTTCTAATATTGAAACTATAATTACCGATAACGATAATGTTTTCGCCCATGAACTTAAAAAATCAATCATACTTTCCTACCTATACATCATTCCACTATTTGATATTTTTATAATTAGAGTTATCCCTATAATTAGCATTACGGAAATTGAAGACAATATTGCTAACAATATTTTAAATATGTCTCCGATTTGATCTAATAACCCTACAATTTTTTTATCTGCAACTACTTCACATGTTCCAGCTAACAATTTGTAGCATATTGTAAGCACTCCTAATTTTAAAATAGGTACAATACATATTCCTATTACAATTAAAATTCCTAAAACTCCTAATGCATTTTTTAGAATAACTCCACATCCTAAAAC
>CAKPKZ010000022.1 GCA_934167435.1 uncultured Clostridia bacterium
ATCCAAACCTCTTCTTGGGGGATCTACCATAACAACATCAGGAATAATATTTTTATTATTAATTAAATCATCCAAAACTATCTCTGTATCACCACAAATAAATGTAGCATTATTTATATTGTTTAATTTTGCATTTTCAATTGCATCGCAAACAGCCTGCTCTACAATTTCAACACCATATACTTTTTTAGCATATTTAGACATAAAAAGTGAAATAGTTCCTATACCACAATATAAATCAAATACAATATCATTTTTGCTAATTTTTGCTTGTTCAACACCTATATTATAAAGTTTTTCAGCTTGGATTGGATTTACTTGGTAAAAAGAAAGTGGAGAAATTTTAAAAGTAAACTCACCTAATTTGTCATAAATATAGCCATCGCCATATAAATTTATATTTTCTTTTCCTAAAATAACATTGGTGTTTTTCATATTTATATTTTTAACAATGGTTTTTACGCATGGAAATTTATTTGTAATAAACTGTACCAAGTCTTTTTCGTTTGGGAAGTTTTTTCCATTAATTACCAAAATACACATAATTTCATTTGTTTTTAAACCAATTTTTATTACAATATGTCTTAATAGACCTTTATTAGTTTTTTCATTATAAACACTGTTTTGCTTTTCCACCCAATAGTTTAAGATTTCTTTTGCAATTTTTTCAGACTGTGGATGTTGAATAAAACATTTTTCCATGGGAATTATTTCATGCGTTCTATTGGCAAATACTCCAATTTGTGGTTTGTTGTTTTTGTCTAAACCAACTGGATATTGTGCTTTATTTCTATAGTTATATGGATTTTTCATACCTATTGTTTCTTCTACTTTTATTTTATTTTTTAGAGTTTTATTAACTAAACTTTGAACCGCATTTTGTTTCATTTTAAGTGTTTCTTCATATTTTACATGTCTTAAATTGCACCCTCCACATCTTTTAAATGTTATGCAATCAGCTTGAACTCTATTTTCGGATTTTTCAATTACTTCAATTATTTTTCCAAAAGCATGTGAAGATAACACCTTTACAATTAATGCTTTTACTTTTTCTCCTTTAATGGCTCCTGGTATAAATACTGTGAAATCATTTATTTTAGCTATACCTTCGCCTTCAAATCCATTATCTATAATATCAACTACATATTCCTTATTTTTTTGTATTGGTTTAGTCATATTTTTTCTCCATTTCTAGAAAATTATTTACATTTTCATTAGTCTTTCATTTACGGTTTCTAGCATTTCTTTATATTTTTTAAGTTTTTCTTTTTCTTCATTTATTTTTGATTCTGGGGCTTTATTTATAAATCCAGGATTAGATAGCATTTTTTCTCCTCTTTCTACTTCTGCTATAAGTTTATTTTTCTCATTTTCTAGTCTTTTCTTTTCTTCCTCTATATCAACTAATCCTTCAAATGGTATGTAAAGCTCTATTCCTCCTTTTATTATACCGATTGCATTGTCTTTTATTCCATCTTTATTTTCTTGAATTTTTAATTCTTTTCCAAATCCTAGTTTTAATATAAATTCTTTTGCTTGTTCTAGCTCTTTTTTATTAGATTTACTTACAAATATTAACTCAGATTTTTTAGATGGATGTATATTCATGTTTGCTCTAACATTTCTTATTTCTACTATTGTTTCTTTTAATTGTTCAACTAATCTTTCCTCATTTTCGAAACTGAAGTTTTTCTTTACCTCTGGCCAATTTGA
Source organism: uncultured Clostridia bacterium (assembly GCA_934167435.1). GTDB lineage: Bacteria > Bacillota > Clostridia > TANB77 > CAG-508 > CAG-269. The sequence continues at coordinate 1,714 of CAKPKZ010000022.1, forward strand.
TATCATTAAATCTTTATTGTCATAATTTACAAGTTCACTGTAAATTTTAGTTGTAACAAATGGCATAAATGGATGTAATAATTTAAGTGCTGTTCCAAATACATAATTTAATATATAACATACATTAGTTTTTGTTTCTTTATTATCACTATATATTCTTGGTTTAACCATTTCTATATACCAATCGCAAAATTCATTCCAGATAAAGTTGTATATTTTATCTAATGCAATTCCTAAGTCGTAGTTTTCAATGTTTGTTGTTACCTCAAATACTAATTTATCTAACTTATTTAAAATCCATTTATCTTCAATTGTTAATAAATCTTTGTTATAAATTTTATTTTCAAATTCTTTTATGCTATTTTCGCTTACATCAGAGTTTATTATAAATTTAGCAGCATTCCAGATTTTATTTGCAAAGTTTGATGCTTGTTCTAATTTTTCTGGCATATATCTTATGTCATTTCCCATTGTAGTACCAGAAAGAACTGAAAATCTTAAACTATCTGCACCATATTTATCTATTACCTCTATTGGGTCAATTCCATTTCCTAATGTTTTTGACATTTTTCTTCCTTGAGAATCCCTTATTAGTCCATGAATTACAACATCTTTAAATGGAACTTGATTTGTAAATTCTAGCCCTTGTGTCATCATTCTTGAAACCCAAAATGTTATTATATCAAATCCTGTAACTAATACATTTGTTGGGTAAAATCTTTTATAATCTTCACTTTCAGTATTTGGCCATCCAAGTGTTGAAAATGGCCATAATGCAGAACTAAACCATGTATCTAATGTGTCTTCATCTTGAGTTAAATGTGTACTTCCACATTTTTTACATTGTTTTGGCATTGCTTTGGCAACATTTATTTCTCCGCACTCATCACAATAATATGCAGGTATTCTATGTCCCCACCATAATTGTCTTGATATACACCAATCTTGTATGTTATCTAGCCAATTAAAATATTGTTTTTCATATCTTTTTGGAACAAATCTCATTTCGCCATTTCTTACAGAATCTGCTGCTCTTTTTGCTAGATCTTTCATGTTAACAAACCATTGTGTTGAAATTTTTGGTTCTATTGTATTTTTGCATCTTTCACATTTAGCAACATTATGGGTATATTCTTCTGTTTTAACTAATGCACCTATCTGTTCTAATTTTTTTACAATTAATTTTCTTGCTTCTAATAAGTCCATTCCTTTTAATTCTGGAACCAAATTTCCCATTTTAAAGTTTTCATCAAATACTTCTATAATTTCTAAATTATGTCTTAAACCTGCTTGATAGTCATTCATGTCATGTGCTGGTGTTATTTTTACACAACCTGTTCCAAATTCTTTTTCTACAAATTCATCTGCAATAATTGGAATTTCTTTATTCATTATAGGTAATATACAAGTTTTTCCAACTAAGTCTTTATATCTTTCATCTTCTGGATGAACTGCAACAGCTGTGTCTCCTAGCATAGTTTCTGGTCTTGTTGTTGCAACAATTATGTATTTATCATCAGTTCCTGTTATTTTGTATCTTATATGCCACAAATGTGATGGTTCTTCTTTGTATTCTACCTCTGCATCAGAAATTGAAGTTTTACAGCTTGTACACCAATTAACCATTCTTTTTCCTTTATAAATAAGTCCTTTTTCATACAATTTTATAAATTGCTCTAAAACAGCGTCTGACATACCTTCATCTAAAGTAAATCGATTTCTTTCCCAGTCACATGAACAACCTAATTTTCTTTGTTGTTTTTGAATAATTCCTCCATACTCATGAGTCCAGTCCCAAGCCTCTTCTAAAAATTTTTCTCTTCCTAAATCTTGCTTTGTCTTACCTTCTTTTGCAATTTTTTGCACAACTTTCATTTCTGTGGAAATAGCTGCATGGTCTGAACCAGGAAGCCACAAAGTATCAAAGCCTTGCATTCTTTTAAATCTAATTAATACATCTTGTATAGTATCATCTAAAGCATGTCCCATATGTAATTTTCCTGTTACATTTGGTGGTGGCATCATTATGCAATAAGGCTTTTTATTTTTATCCATACTAGGTTTAAAATAACCTTTTTCTTCCCAATTTTTATATAAATTTTCTTCAAATTCTTGTGGATTATATTTTCCTTCTAATTCATGTTTGCACATAAAAATTCCTCCTTTTTTTATATATAAATCGAAAACTCACCCTAAAATAAGGGCGAGTATATTTCTCACATTTCATTTAGGTCTATTTTTTAATTACTTCCATTCCGTCTTTAGTGTCTTTTACAATATAGCCTTTTTCTAAAATTATGTCTCTTAATTCATCTGATTTATTCCAATCTTTATTTTCCCTTGCTGTTTTTCTTTGTTCAACTAATTCTATTATTTCTTGTGGTATTTGTTTAATATTAATTTGGTCTATTTTTATTCCTAATACGGTATCAAATTGTTTTAAAAGATTTGCTACTTTAGGTGATTTTTTTTCAAACCTTGCAGCTTCCCATACAAAGCTCATTGCAAGTGGCATGTTTAAGTCATCATTTATTGCTTTGTGGAAATTATTTTCTATTGTGTTTAATGCATTAGCATCTTCACTTGTTAGCTCATCTTCTCCTTTTAAATTTGTTTGATAACTATTTTTTAATCTTTCTAACGATTTTGAAGCTGCTTCTATTCCTTCCCATGTAAAGTTTAATTTATTTCTATAATGGCAAGAATAACTAAATAATTTATATACTAAAGGATCATATCCTTTTTCAATTATATCTTTTAATAAATATACATTTCCTAGTGATTTTGACATTTTTCCGCCATTTATTAATAAATATTCTCCATGTAGCCAATAGTTTGCTGGTATTTTGCCACATCTTCCTTTACTTTGAGCTATTTCGTTTTCATGATGTGTTGGAATTAAGTCTATTCCGCCTGTATGTATATCAAATTGTTCTCCTAAATGTTTATATGACATTGCAGAACATTCTATATGCCATCCCGGGTAACTTGGTCCCCATGGACTATCCCATTTCATTAAATGATTTTCTGGTGCCTTAATCCATAGTGCAAAATCATATGGACTTCTTTTTTCTAAATCGATATCTACTCTTGCTCCTGCTTTTTGGTTTTCTATATCTATATTTGTTAATATTGGATATTTATCTAATTTAGATATATCAAAATATATTGCTGTAGAAGTTTCATAAGCATATCCATTTTTTACTAATTCTTTTACATATTCCAACATTTCATTAATGTAGTCTGTAGCTTTACATATAACTTCTGGAGTTTCTATATTTAATAATTCCAAATCGTCAAAGAATAATTTTGTGTAATATTTAGCTATTTCTAATGGTGATTTATGCATTTCTTTTGCTGATTTTATCATTTTGTCTTCACCTTCATCACCATCAGAAACTAAATGTCCAACATCTGTTATATTCATTACATGCTTTATTTTATATTTATTATACTTTAATGTTCTTCTTAATACATCTTGAAATATGTTTGTTCTCATATTGCCTATTGTTGCATCTTTATAAACTGTTGGTCCACATGAATACATTCTTATTTCTTCCTTATTTATAGGTATAAATTGTTCTTTTTTTCTTGTTAGTGTATTGTAAAAATATATATCCATGTATTCTCCCCCTTATATAACTAATTAATTGTTTTTAGCATTTGTATTGCCAGCTTGATTATTATTTGGCTTTTTATTACCTGCTGCTGCATTATTTGTATTTACATTGTTTTTGTTTACAGTATTATTTTTAACGTTATTTACAGTATTATTTTTCACCTTATTATCTACTGCTGTATTATTATTATTTACTGTATTTTTTGGCTCTTTTGGTTTTTCTGGTTCTTTTGGTTTTTCTTCTGGTTTTTTGTGTGTAGTACATACTTCTTCCACTTTATCTTTTGTAGTAGAAGTTGGACTTAAATTTTTCCATAATGTTAATTTTTCTTTTGGTAGCACTCCTCCAAATGTTATTGTTTCTTTTTCTGGGCAATATTCATTAGCAACTTTTCCTGTTTCCTTACATATTTCTTGTGAACCATGTCCCTCACATTTTGTTGGCATATTGTCACTTGTAAACATTTCTTTATATGTGTCTTTGCAACTATCTGTTGCTAAACATCCTGTTGTTCTACATACAGTTGCATCTACTATTCCAGCTGGTCTTACAAAAGATGCATTTGCTAATCCTTTATGTATATTTGTCATTACAGCATCCCAAATTAGTCCTGCTGGATTTCCAGAATATTTTACTTCTTCGTTTGTATCATATCCATACCAGCATGCTGCAGAATAGTATGGTGTAAATCCACAAAGCCATCTGTCATAATCTTTATCTGTTGTACCAGTTTTTGCTGCAACATCTATTCCAGAAATTGCACAATATGTTGCTGTTCCTCCTGACTTAACTGGCTCTTGAGTTATTGTTTTTGTTATATATGCATTTTGTTCTGATAAAACTCTTGTTGTTTCTTGGTTTGGAGTCATTATTGTATTTCCATCAGAATCTGTAACCTTTGTATAGAAAGTTGGTGTTATATATACCCCATCATTTGCAATTGTTCCATATGCTGATGCCATTTCTAATGGTGTTGCACCATTAGTTGTACCTCCTAATGCTAAAGGTATATCATTATCCTCAGTTGCTTTTATTGATTTTATTCCCATTTTATTTAAATATTCTATAGATTTTGCAGGTGTAAGTTCTGCCATTATTTTTAAGGCTGGTATATTTTGTGATGTTGCAATAAATCTTCTTATATTTGTAATTCCTGTAAATCTATTATAGTTTTTAGGTTTATAATTTGTTCCAAATTGTGTTGCACAGTCATCATAAGCTGTTGCTGCTGTAATTACCTTTTCTTGAAGTGCTGGTGCTATTACAGATATTGGTTTCATTGATGAACCACATTGTCTAACACTTTGTGTTGCTCTATTTAAGCCCCTTGTTTCAGTTTTTTCTCCAAGCCCTCCTGCAACACCAAGTACATTTCCAGTTTTATAGTCAACAACTGCCATTCCGGCTTGTGAATGGTCATTAATTAATTGTCCGTCCTTTTTTTGCTTTCCAGATATTATATATTTACTTTTCTTAAATTCTTCATCTAAAGTATTTTGTATATTTGTATCAACTGTTGAGTATATTGTAAGTCCACTACTATATACATAATTTTCTGCTAATTCTCTTGAAATTCCCTTTTCATTCATTACTTGTTCTATTACTTGGTTAATAACCGCTTCTGTGTGATATGTGTATCCGCTACTTGCATTAACATTGCCTTTTGCAAATGTTAAACCAGAATCAACTTTGGCTACTGCATTATTATAATCTTCTTCATTTTCTATATAACCTAATTCTTTCATTTTAGATAAAACTGTTTTAGTTTTATTTTTTATTCTTTCTGTTCTTTTTTCCTCTGTATCATTTTGTGAATATAAATTATATGGATTGTAGTAATTTGGTAAACTGTTAATTCCTGCTAAGAAAGCACATTCTGCTAAATCTAAGTCTTTTGCACTTTTATTAAAATAATATTGTGCTCCTAATTCTACACCATGTAAGTTTCCTTCTCCGCCTATGTATAATATATTTAAATATAATTCTAGAATTTGATCTTTTGATATCATTCTTTCTACTTGGTATGCTTTTGCCCATTCTTTAACTTTTCTCATAATTCCAGCCATACCAGACTTTTCATCGTCTTTTGTTATGTTTTTTACTAATTGTTGGGTTATTGTACTTCCACCATATGAACTATTGCCAAATACTGTAGTAACTATTGCTCCTGCTGTTCTTTTAAAATCTACTCCATCATGCTTATAAAATCTTTCGTCTTCAATTGCTACATATGCTTTAGGCAAGTAGTCTGACATTTCTTCTAATGTTATAATCTTTCTTTTTTCGTCACCACTTAAATCTGCAATTTTATTACCATTTTTATCAACTATTACAGAGTTAGCTGCTCCTATTTTTAACTCTTCTTTTGTTATTTCAAAATCGTCTCCAAATAGGCCAAAAAACATTCCTGCAATTATTCCTGCGCCTACTACACATATTAATAAAAATAATATTATAAATATTTTTATTGCTAACATTAACTTTGGATGTTTTTTTACTTTTTCTTTTTGGTTTTGTTTTTTACTCTTTTTTACCTTTGGACCATTTTTTGTTTTTTTCTTGCTTTTAGCTTTTTCGATTTTATATGGCTTTGTTTTTTCTATTTCGTGTTTTCCTTTTTCTTCTTTATTAGGCATCTTTCTTTTCCTCCCTATGCTAAAAATAATATAATAAAAATTTAGCATATTTATTATATTATATTTTATCAAAAAATGAAAGTCTTTAATGTAATTTTTAATAATTTACATTATTTTGCCATTATTTCCTATTAATTCACTTATTTTAATATTGTCTTTTGCCATTTTTTCTCTTACGTATTTAAAATTTTGCTTTTTAAAAAATTTTGATTCATATATTTCTTTTGCTGAATATTTGCTGCTTTCTTTTGGCTCTATTTCAAAGTCGTTTATTACTAATCCATTAAATCTTTTTTTGGTTATTTTCATATTTCCTTCTACATTAATTATTATAGCTTCTTCATATATATTATATTTATTTAATAATTCTTTTGGAAAATCAAAATTAACTATTATTTCTGATTTTCTTAAACTTTTTTTCTTATTATTACTAACAGTAATCATTATTCCATGTTCTTCATATAAATTTTGTTCTATTTTCTTTAATTTCTCTATATGGTTTGTTATAACATTTACTCTTTTATACTCAAATGCAATCCTTTTTATATTTTCTATTTCAATATCTGATATGTAATTAGTAGTAATAGCTATTTCTAATTCTTCTTTTTTTATATTTTTGTTATTTACAATATAGTCTAATATATCTAAAATAGCTATTTTATATAGCCACTTTCCATCTGCTATATCTATATTGCATGAATTTAAAAAATTAATATATTCATCATATTTTTTAATTTGATTGCTTACTACAATCTTATTACTATTTGTTTTTGTTAATATTTCATTTGTTTTAATAGCTAATTTTTTTTGATATTTGGCAGACACCGTTTCTTCATTTATTGGCAAAATAATTTTATTATCATTTATTTTTATAATTTTAAATATTTTGTCTATTTTACTAAGCTTGTCAGTTTCTTCGATATAATACATAAAAACCACCCTTACACTTTTTTATTTAAGTATATGGTGGTTTTTATTTTTTAGAACTTTATATAATTATTTTTCTATATATCCTTCTATAGATTTAGAATACATATCTTCTGTAATTGGTTGATATCTTTTCCCATCGTAGTCGTCTGTAAATCCATTATATGCTTTATAAATGTCTCCTGTTTCTGTATCATAAACTCTTTCATACCCTAAAGTTGCATCACTTTGTTTTTGACTCATTCTGTCATATGCTGCATTTCTTGACTCCCAAGAAGACATTATTATATTAGATGTTTGATTACATATACTTCTTACATTTTGGAAATTTTTCATTACAGCATCTTGTTGAGTATAAAACTGATTTACAAATGATTCTGAAAATTCTAAAGATGACGCCATGGTATTTAAAGTTTCTTCCCAATTTATAAATTCATCTTTAGGAGCTGTAATAAATATTGTGTTATAAACATTTAAATAGTATATATCTATTTTGTTTCCTGAAAATACATTTTCATTAACATAGTATGGACCTGGGTCATATACATATGCTGTAAATATTCCTTCTGCTTCTTTTTGATTATTGTCTTTAAAACTAGCTCTTAATAAATCTCCTCCGATAGTTGCTGTTCCTAATTTTTCTATTAGAGTAAAATTATTTAAAACAGGAAATGTAAATGTTTGTGTATTATTCAAAGGACCTAATTCGTTAAAAATTTTATAAAATCCCTCTGTTGTTTTTTCTTCTAAAACTGCTGTTTTGGCAAACATGCTATCTGGGTAATATCTTTGCTGAAAATTTTTTGCAGCCTGTGATTTATTATATCCTTCTGTTTTCATATTAAAAAATAATTGATATAATGGATTTTCAGGATTGTATGCCTTTATTGTATAATGTATATTATCTCCAAGGGTTTCTACTTTCCAGCCCTCTGGTAATTTCATTGAGAATAACCCATTATTGTAATTTGTAAAATTAACACTTTTTGCTTCACTTTTCACAATTTTTATTTGTTCTTTTTTTATATTATTGTCATTAACATTTATATTTGACTCATTTTTTTCTTCTTTCATATTACTTTTTAAATACACACCTCCTCCAATTAATACTAATAATATTATAACAATTATTATTATATCTTTTTTTCCTAGTTTCATTTAAATCCCCCTTTATTTAATTTACCCTATTTATTTTCTTATATTTATAATATCATATTTTATTTTTTTATTTTATATTTTTTACCATTTTTTCCGTGACTTTTTGGTAATTGATTTTTTTTATAATTTATGATATATAATATATTATTTATAAAATACTTATATTATGGAGGTTTTTTTATGACTTTTTCTGAGCAATTAAATAACTATATAGAAAAAATAAATTGTTCATCACAAGAGCTATCACTAGCTTCTGGACTATCTTCTGTTGTTATAAGTCGTTATCGCAATGGAGATAGAACTCCAAATATAAAAAGCAAACAGCTTGAACAATTAGTAGATGGTTTAAATAAAATTAGTTGTGATAAAAATATAAATATATCAAAAGATGAAATATATAATTCTTTGTCAAATACTCTAAATGATGTTTTAATTGATTTTGAGCAATTAAGTCAAAATCTTAATACTCTTATATCTTCATTAAACATTAGTGTTGCAGAATTGTCTCGTTTTATTGGTTATGATGCATCTTTTATTTCTAAAATACGTACTGGAAACAGAAATCCCTCTAAGCCAAAAGATTTTATAGAATCTGTTTGTAATTTTATTATAGCAAAATATAAATCTGCTGATGATAAAAAAACTGTTTCTATATTAATTAACTGTACTATTGAAGATATAAAAACTGATAATGACTATTTTAAAAAATTGCAAACATGGTTTTCTACAAATTCTGTTTCAAACGATAATTATATTAATGACTTTTTAAATAATGTAGATTCGTTTGATTTAAATGAATATATAAAAGCTATACACTTTGATGAATTAAAAATACCTTTTGTACCATTTTATAAATCTAACTCTAGAACTTATTATGGTATAGAAAAAATGAAAAAAGGAGAATTAGATTTCTTTAAAGCAACTGTACTTTCCAAATCTAATGAACCTGTTTTTATGTGTAGTGATATGCCTATGGAAGATATGGCAAAAGACATTGAATTTGGAAAAAAGTGGATGTTTGCAATTGCAATGACTTTAAAAAAGGGATTACATTTAGATATTATTCATAATATTGATAGGCCATTTAATGAGATGATGCTTGGCTTAGAAAGTTGGATACCAATTTATATGACTGGGCAAGTTTCGCCATATTATTTAAATGGATTTCAAGATAATACATATTGCCATTTAAATTACGTATCTGGTGCGGTAGCTCTTACAGGTGAATGTATTCGTGGATATCACAATAAGGGTAAATACTATTTAACAAGTTCAAAATCTGAGGTTTCATATTATAAGTCTAAAGCTAACTGTTTGCTTAATAAAGCTAAACCTCTTATGGAAATTTATAATGCAGATAATAAAAACGCATTTTCTGCATTTATGTCTTCTAACATTAATACAAAGGGAAAAAGAAGAAGAATTTTACCATCTCTTCCACTTCATACAATTTCAGACGAATTGCTTATTAAAATTTTAAAACGAAATAACATATCTGATGAAGATATTAATAATATTAAATCCGCAGTAGAAAATGAAAGAAATCTTTTAGAAAACGTATTGCAATATAATATTGTAGAAGATGAAATAACTGAGCTTTCTAAGGAAGAGTTTGAAAAGGCTCCTGTTTTGCTTTCACTATTAAACGATTTTTATGAAAATAAAATTTCCTATAATTATGAAGAATATGTTGAACATTTAAACTTAACAAAAAAATATAATCATGCTAACTATAAATTAACCAATAATAATTTTCACACATTTAAAAATATTCAACTTCTTGTTTGTGAGAATAATTGGGTTATGATTTCTAAAGCCAATAGCCCTTCTATTCATTTTGTAATACATCACCCTAAATTAAGAAGTGCAATTGAAAATTTTATTCCTCCAGTAATTGAATAAACTAAAAAAAATTATCAAAAACTTTGTTGTTTTTGATAATTTTTTATTTTGTTCGATATCTAAGTGTTTCCCTTAAATTTTAGACTTTATTTCACTAGTAATTATTTTTCTATTTTTATTTCAAAATTAGATTTTAATGAAATTAATGGATTCTCCTTACAACCACTACTCTGTAAGCTATCTGCTCTGTAGTAATTACATGTCAAATACGCACTACTCCCATAAACATAACATACAGAATATTCCTTTTCGCTATTTGGTGAAGATAACCACCAATATCCTGATTCATAAATACTATTTAAATCTTCATTTATGAATATTGTTCCAGGATTAGTTTCGAATCCATCATTTTGTTTTTCTCCATCTACTTTATAAATATAACCTGGATAGTTGGTTTTACTATATTCCACACTTAAATTGGTTGTTGATGTATATTGATTAAATGATTTTACATACATTTCTACACTTGGTGCTCCTATTGCATAGTCTGCATAATCTGCATTAAAGTATTTTTTCCATGGCAATTCTGTATCACTTTTATTATTGGCATTTACAGGTGAGCATAAATATGCCGCTGCTTTTTCATTTGTATTCCAATTACTTTCAGAATCTCCTCTAGTCGTTACATCGGAATCTGAAGTTATTCCATTTGCCCACATTGGATTCATTTCTTTAACTTTTGTTTCTGTAGTATAATCTGTACCCACAACACTGCTAATATTAGTATTAGCTGTTAAATATACTTTATTTTTTTCTCCAAATCTTCCTTCTGTATCTATGTAAAATATTCTATAAGTGTTTGTATCTTCTTCACTTACTTTATAATTTTCTACTTTCTTTCCATAATATGCTTTTGGATTTGCTGCTATTTGCTCAGCTGTTACTGATATTAGTTGTTTTATTACTTCTACTTCACATTGTGCTGTTACTTGTTTCTTACTTAATTTTCCAATTCCTGTTATTTCTATTGTTGATTTACCTATTTTTAGCCCTTTTGCTTTTTCGCTATTATCAACAACTGTTACTACATCTGGATTGGCGACTACTTTATATGTATATGTTAATTCTTCTACATTGTCTGATGGAGTTGTTTTTATTTTTATCTCTTTCTCTTCCTCAACTCCAATTTTAATATTATCTACACTTATTGATTCTACTTTTGACACTACATTTACTTTACACGTTGCACTATATTCTGTTCCTTCTATTTTTGCTGTTATTGTTGCCGTTCCAGTTGCATTTTCTTTAACTTCTATTTGGGCTGTTTTATCATTTCCTGTTACTGTTACTTTATCATTATTACTTGTCCATGTTATTGTTCCTGTTACTCCTTGGGTTAATTCTGCTGTTATTGTCTCAGTTCCACCTTGTATTAGTTTTATGTTTGATTTGTCTAAGGCTATTCCATTTATTCTTGTTACTTCTCCTGTTTCTGTTATTTCAAACATATATCCATTGCTTGTTACTATCCATGGCAAAGCTTCATTTGCTCCCTTTTTACTTATACTTACATTATCAAAGTTCTTTTCTAGCTCTTTTTCTAATTCGTCTAAATTGATATTTGTATCTCCATTTGTATTCATTCTGGCATACATTACTGATAACTTTATTTTTTCTTCTACACTTGATTCATCATTTTTACTTTTGGCTGTTGTTGCTTTTCATAATATTCCATTTTCTCCTGTTAACATTGCTATTGTTACTCCTGCAAGTATTAATAATACTACAATTGTTATTACTAATGCAATTAGTGTAATTCCTTTTTCTTGTTTTAAATTAACTTTCATTTATTCTTTCCTTCCTTTTTTCATTAGTTTTTACTTATAACTTTATATTATCATAAGCAGTTAAGTTTTTCAACAACTTTCGGCAAATGTAATATATTTGTAATATAAGAACTTGCCCTCATAAAAAATATTCAAATAATTATTATATCTCTTTTTAGTAATTCGTCCTTTACAACACCAATTCCTATAAATTTATTATTATTATATATTTTATAAATTCCATCTCTTTTTTTATTGGTTAGTTTTACTCCATTTAAAAAGAGTTCTAATTTTCTATCTTCTAATATTATTTTTTCCGAATTATAAAACAAATCTTCTAATGTTATAAAATGCTTATCTATAAATTCAGTATTATTAATTTTTTGTTCTAGTTCTTCTATTTCTATTGCATTTTTTATATTAAATTCTCCCACTTGAATTCTATTTAAATTTTTCATAAATCCAATTGTTCCTAACCCAGTTGCAATGTCTTCACATAAACTTCTAATGTAAGTTCCTTTTGAACAATGTACCTTAAATTTAACTATCTTTTCTTCTTTGTTGATATTAATTAGCTGTATATTATAAATTTCTATATTCCTTGGTTCTACTTCAATATTTTGCCCTTTTCGTGCATACTCATATAATTTTTTTCCCTTTACCTTTATTGCGGAATACATTGGAGGAGTTTGCTTTTGTTTTCCTAAAAATGTTTTTAATACACTTTCTACATTGTTTATATCTAATATATTGTCTAGAACTTCTTTTTCTTCTATTACATTTCCTTCAATGTCTGCTGTATCTGTTTTTTTACCTAGTTGCAGTTCTACCTCATATATTTTATCATGGTTTATTAAATATTTTGAGCACAATGTTCCTTTTCCTACAAGTATTGGTAATACTCCTGTTGCCATTGGATCTAAAGTACCTGTATGCCCTACTTTTTGATTAAACATCTTTTTTATTTTATATACTATGTCATGAGATGTACATCCTTTTGGTTTATTAATTATTATTATTCCATTCATTTTATTATCCTATTTTTTTAATACTTTTCTTACTTCTACTAATAATTTTTGTTTTACTTCCTCTACAGTTCCTTCTACTAGAGCTCCTGCAGCACGAGGGTGTCCTCCACCACCAAACATTAAGCATACATCTGAAACATTAATATAATCATTAGACCTCATTGAAACTTTATAAGAATTTTCTTCCTTTTGTCTTATAAAAATTGAAAGTTCAACTCCCTCTACATCTCTTCCTAATTCTACTAGCCCCTCATGATCTCCGGCTTCGGCATTAACATTTTCTGAATCTTCATTTGTTATGTATGTAAATGTAACTTTTCCATCTTCTAAAAATTCCATTCTGCTTAATGCTAATTTTACTAACTCAAAATTTGCTTTAGTTTTTGTTTGTAGTACTCTTTTATATATGTCTGATACATTCACTCCTTTTTGTAACAAATCTGCTGTAAATTCAAATGTTTCTGCTGTTACTCCTGAATACCTAAATCCACCTGTATCTGTTATAATTCCTGTTAATATACATGTTCCTATTTCTTTTGTTATTTTTATGTCCAAATATTGAAAAATTTCTGCTAATATTTCACAACATGCTGGTGAGACTGGATTTACAAAGTTTATATCTCCATACATCTCATTACTGCTATGGTGGTCTATAACGATTCTGGTTTTTGCATTTTCAAAGTATTCATTTTTCATTAATCTTTTAAAGTTTGCACAATCCAATGAAATTGCTAAGTCATATTCATTAATATCTGAAGTAGTTTTTATACTTTGTGCATCTGGTAAAAAATTAAATAGTCTAGAATATTCTGTTATTATGACATCTGGATTCTTTCCTAATCCTTTTATTGCTAAATTCATTGCTAGTGCACTTCCAACTGCATCTCCATCTGGTGATTCATGTGTTAAAATTACTATTTTTTCGGCTTTATTTATTTCTTCTAAAATTTTATCTACTGTCATAGAATTTCTTCCTTTCTATTCTTCATTATTGGAATCTTTCATTATATCTTTTAAAATTGAATCTATTTTTGCCCCATATTCTAAAGACTCATCCAATTCAAATATTATTTCTGGAGTGTTTCTTAAATTAATATTTTTTGCTAACTCATTTCTTATAAATCCAGATGATTTTTTTAGTGCTTCTATTGTTTGTTTTTTATTTTTGGAATTTAATATACTTATATATACTTTTGCATATTTTAAATCATTAGTAACTTTTACTTTAGTTACACTTATCATTCCTGTTATGTTTGGATTTTTTAATTTGTAGCTTATTATATTGCTTAATTCTTTTCTGTATTCTTCATCAATTCTTCCCATTCTGTTATTATTCTTATTTGGCATAAATATTCTCCTTTCTTAAGGTCGAAAAAAGGGTAAAACCCCTTTTTCTATCTTTTTATTTCTTCCATAACATATGCTTCAATAATATCTCCTTCTTTAATATCATTGTAATTTTCAATTTGAATACCGCACTCAAATCCTTTTGATACTTCTTTTGCTTCGTCTTTAAATCTTTTTAATGTAGCTAATTTTCCGTCATGAATTACAACATTTTCACGTATAATTCTTACTCCAGCGTTTCTTGCAACTTTTCCTGTTAATACATATGCTCCGGCTATTGTTCCTACATTGGAAATTCTAAATGTTTGTCTTACTTCTGCTGTTCCTATAATTTTTTCTTCGAATTCTGGATCTAGCATTCCTTTCATTGCAGCTTCTACATCTTCTATTGCTTGATATATAATAGAATATTGTTTAATTTCAACTTCATCTTTTTCTGCTATTTCTCTTGCTGTATTATCTGGTCTAACATTAAATGCAATTATAATAGCATTTGAAACTTTTGCAAGTGTAACATCTGACTGATTTACAGCTCCTGCTGCAGCATGTATAACTTTTACTTTAACTTCTTCATTTGTTAGTTTTTCTAATGCTTGTTTTACTGCTTCTACAGAACCCTGTACATCTGCTTTTACAATTAAGTTTAATTGTTTTAATTTGCCTTCTTCCATTTGGCTAAATAAATTATCTAATG
>CAKPKZ010000023.1 GCA_934167435.1 uncultured Clostridia bacterium
GGTGGAAGAAGACATACATCATTTGCCTCAGTAGAAATATTACCAGAAATAACAGATGACATACAAATACAAATAAATCCAGATGATTTAAGAATAGACACATATAGAGCATCACGGAGCTGGCGGTCAACATATAAATAAAACTTCATCAGCAGTACGAATTACTCACATCCCAACAAATACTGTTGTTGCTTGTCAATCAGAACGCTCACAAATACAAAACAGAGAAACTGCCATGAAAATGCTAAAATCTAAATTGTTAGAAATAAAAGAAAAAGAGCAAAAAGAAAAAATAGAAGATTTAAAAGGAGACCAAAAAGACATAGCATGGGGAAGCCAGATTAGGTCATATGTATTTTGTCCATATACTATGGTTAAAGATCATAGAACTAATTATGAGGTTGGAAATGTTGAAGCTGTAATGAATGGCGAAATAGATGGCTTTATAGAAAGTTATTTAAAATCCAACATATAAATCTTTAACAGAATTCATCACATTTTAATATAATATTATAAGCCATATTTAAATAAATATGGCTTATAAATTAATGTAAAGAGGGTAATGGCAATGGACACAGTAGTTTTAAAATTTGGAGGGAGTTCTGTTGCTGATAATGAAAAATTATATAAGGTTGCAGAAAAAATTATTAGTTTAAAAAATTCATATAAAAGAATAGTTGTTGTTTTATCAGCACAAGGAAAAACAACAGACAATCTAATAAAACAAGCAAAAGAATTAGCACAAAAACCTAATTATAGAGATTTAGATTTATTATTAAGTACTGGAGAACAAATATCAATTGCTAAATTAAGCATATTACTAAACAATCTTGAACATAAAGCAATAGCTTTAACCGGATGGCAAGCAAATATATTAACAACAGAAGAAAATCAAAATGCATTAATAAAGAATATAGATACATCTAGAATAAATAATGAATTAAATAAAGGAAATATTGTAATTGTAGCAGGATTTCAAGGAGTAAATAATAAAAATGATATTACCACATTAGGAAGAGGAGGATCAGACACAACAGCAGTTGCATTAGCAGCAGCTCTACATGCAAAAAAATGTTATATTTTTTCAGATGTAGATGGAGTATATACCACTGATCCAAACAAAATAAAAAATGCTAAAAAAGTACTAAACCTTTCATATGGAGAAATGTTAGAAATTTCTAGCGAAGGAGCTAAAGTGCTTCATAATAGATGTGTAGAGGTAGGAGATAGATTCAATATTCCAATTATTACAAAATCCACATTTAATGAAGAACCAGGAAGTGTAATTTCAAATTTAATAGAGGAAAATACAGTAAAAAGTATTGTAAAAAAAGATTTATCTAGAATTTCTATTATAGGAAATGGTATAATAAGAAATAATAATTTAATTCAAAAAGTAATAAATATAATAGAAAAAAATAAGTTAGAAATATTAACAATTGATATTTCAGAATCAAAAATTGCAATTGTATTTAAAAGTATTGTCGATGACGAGATTTTAGAAATAATGCATAACGAAATAATAGAAAAAAACACAATATAATCTAAAAGAGGTAGATATTTAATAATATCGCCTCTTTTTATGTTCTAAAATAGACAAACCATGAATATATATAATTTAGCAAGAAAATTTATTGGAGGTGTACTAATATGACTGTAGAAGAAAGAAATAATTTTAAAAGCACAGGAGTTATACAAAATTTAATTCTAGAAAATAGAGAAAAACTTAGCATTTCAGGTGTAATAGATGTTTTAAGTTTCGACGACCAAGTAGTTATGGTAGAAACAGAGTTAGGATTATTAACAGTAAAAGGAGAAAATATTAGAATAAATAAATTAAGTATTGATACTTCAGAAGTAATAGTAGAAGGAGATATTTCTTATTTGGCATATAGTGACAAAGTAACAGATAAAACAAAAGGAAATTTAATAAGTAAAATATTTAAGTAAAGGAAAGTGTGTAAAATATATGGTTACAAATCAAGCATATTTATTTTTAATTTTTGTTATAAATGGAATTATAATTGGGTTAGTTTTCGACTTTTTTAGAATTTTAAGAATAAGCTTTAAAACTAAAGACTTTGTAACCTATATAGAAGATATTATTTTTTGGATTATAACTGGAATTATCTTATTATATTCTATATTTATATTTAATAATGGGCAGATTCGTTTATTTATGTTTATAGGAGTTGGGATAGGAATAATATCATATATATTGCTAGTAAGTAAATATGTAATAAAAATAAATGTATTTATAGTAAATTTAATAAAAAAAATAATATTAATACCACTAAATTTTATATATAAAATAATAAAAAAAATATTTTTTCGACCAATTTCTTTTGTTATAATAAACATTGGCAAATTTTCTACAAATATAATTAAAAAAACTAAAAAAAATATAGTGAAAAAAGAAGGATTTTTCGTAAAAAAGTAGAAAATATAATTATAGTCCGATTATAATGGGACTATTAATACTGAGTATGAAAAATGGAGATAGATTACATATGAAAAAAACTAAAAAAAATATATATAAGAAAATATTAATACTAGTAATAGCTATATATGTTATAGTTGTATTAGTAAATCAGCAAAAAACGCTTAATAAATATAGCCTATCAGCAACCAACTTAGAAACACAAATAGAAGAACAAGAACAATATAAAACAGAACTTGCAAAAAAACAAGAAAATGTTGGTTCATTAGAATTTATAGAGCAAACTGCAAGAGAAAAATTAGAAATGTATTTACCAAATGAACGTGTTTATTTAGATAAAGGAAATTAAATGTTATGATAAAAATCATAGCATTTTTTTATTTTTAAAAAATTTTTTTGTTTTTAATATTTTTTTAAGGTTTAAGGGGTAAATTTATATTAATAAAATAAAGGAGGAATAAATTATGAAAAGAAGTTTAAAAAATATTATTATGATTACAATTGTAATACTTGTAGGAACAGGAAGCTATTTTACAATGAAAAGTGTAAATAATAATGAAGATTCAATTAAACAAATGCCAATGCAACAAGGGCAACCACAAATGGAGCAAAGTGATAAAAATCAACCACCACAAAAACCAGACGAAAACAATGATAATAAAACAGAAAATTCAAACATGAACGAAAATACACCACCAGAAAAACCAAGCCAAGATAACCAAAATACGCCACCTCAAATGCCAAATAATAAAAATGAAAATCAATTACAAGTAATTCATTATGCATTGTTTGCAGTGGAAGGACTTATTATATCAATATTAATAATATATTTGGTAATATCAAAATTTAATAAGTTAACTTTTAGTGAGGCATTAAAACGAAAATTAATATTTATTATTATGGTATTAATTCTTACTGCTGTTTTAACAGTAGCACAAGTAATGCTAACAAAACAAGTATTTTTATCAAATAAACAAACAGGTCCAGATAATATGCAAATGAAACCAGGAGAAGATATGAATTCTTCGTCTGCATCAGTAACTCAAACTGGAGCTACAACAATAGAAGAAACAAAAACTTTAGATCAATCAGAATATACCACATCAAATAATGACGAAAGCGTAATTTTGGTTGAAAATGGAGGAAACGCAACAATTAATGGAACAACTATTACCAAAACAGGTGGAGATAGTTCAAACACAGAAAATTCCGAATTCTATGGTGTAAATTCAGGAATTTTAGTAACCAAAAATTCAACAGCAACAATAAAAAATGCAACAATTTCAACAAATGCTAAAGGAAGTAATGCTGTATTTTCAACAGGAACGGATTCTAAAATTTATATAAATGATTCAACCATAACAACAACAGGAAATTCTTCTTCAAGGGGATTAGATGCAACCTATGGAGGATATATTGAAGCCAATAATGTTACAATTTCAACTCAAGGTGGAAGTTGTGCAACACTTGCAACTGACAGAGGAGAAGGAACAGTAATTGCTAAAAATTCTAAATTAGAAACAAATGGAAGTGGTTCGCCTGTAATATATTCTACAGGTGATATAAGCATTGAAAACACACAAGGAACTGCAAATGGTTCACAAATGGTTGTAATAGAAGGAAAAAATTCGGCAACAGTAACAAATTCTACATTAACTGCTAGTGGAAAAGGAAATAGAGGTGACACAGATCAAGCAGGAGTTATGATATATCAATCAATGTCAGGAGATGCTGGAGAAGGAACAGGAACATTTACAGCAACAAATTCTAATTTAAGTGTTCAAGAAAACTCTAGTTACTATAAAACTGCTCCAATGTTTTTTATAACAAATACAGATGCCATTATAAATTTAAATAACTGCGAAATGAGTTATGGAAGCAATATATTAATTAGTAGTAAAGGTACAAACGAATGGGGAAAAACAGGATCTAATGGAGGAAATTTAACATTTAATGCTAAAGACCAAAAACTTGAAGGTAATATAGAAGTTGATAATATATCTACACTAAAAATGAATTTTACAGGTAGTTCATATACTGGTAAAATAAACAGTGAAAATACAGCAAAGCAAATAGATTTAAAGTTAGATAGTAGTACAACAATAACATTAACAGGAGATTCATATGTTACATCATTAGAAGATGATGACCAAAGCTATAGTAACATAAATTTAAATGGGTATAAATTGTATGTAAATGGAACAGCTATAACTAAATAATAGTATATTACATTCCAAATATTCTACCTAACTGAATAAAGAAAACTTGCCACCAAGGAGCAAAATACCTAAATTTAGGATTTTTATCTTCAACTGCATGAACATACTTTTTAATAATAGAATTAAAAGGTTTTTGCTCCAAAAAATTCCATATTTTAGTTTCATAAATACGAATAAAATTAGTATAATTAGCAAAAAAGGAATTAGTATGCATCCAAGCATACTTTTTTTCGTTATTTTCTTTATTAAAACCAGTGGCATAAGCGCCAGGTTCTATAAGGCATACTTTTATATTAGTATTAGACAATTTATTTAATATTTTCATTTCTTGATTAAGACAAATGCCAAAACCTTCTAAAGCAAATTTAGATGCACAATATGGAGAAAGAAAAGGCATAGGAATTCTTCCGAACTAAAGAAGATAAAATAATAATTCTACCTTCTTTTTTATTTAATATCATATTTTTAAGTGCTAATTGAATCATATGCAAATTACTAAAAACATTAGTTTCAAAAACGTTTTTAATTCTCTCAATATTTACATCAGCAACAGAACCAGAATCACCAATAGCAGCATTACTTATAAATACATCTATATTATAATTTAAGATTAATTCTCTTTCTTCTTTTTGTAAAATATCTAATTTAAAAACTTCAATATTTAAATTTTCAGAATTTGCTATTTCTTTAATGGAGTTTATTTGGTCTTCATAATGAACACTAGCATAAACTTTATGCCCTCGTCTTGCAAGCAAAATTGCTGCAGATTTACCTAAACCAGAACCGGCACCAGTTATAAAAATGTTTTTCATAAAATATTCACCCTTAAAATAGTATAACCTAAGCAATAAATTTTTATAATAACGAAAAAAATATATACGTTTTAGAAAAATCGAATTTTGTCATAAACTTCTAAACAATCGACAAAACTTCTAAAGTTTCACTCTTGGAAAAATTTACCATTTATACTATAATAATTTAAGAAAAAATTAGAGGAGGAAATATATGGAAACAAAGTTTTATAAAGAGGACAAGCTTCTAGTTTTAAAAATCACTGAAGAAATAGATGATTGTAAAGTACAAGAGATAAGGAGGAGGGCTGATTGTGAAATTGAAAGATATATGCCTAAAAGAGTTGTATTTGATTTTGATAGTGTTACTTTCATGGATAGTGCGGGAATAGGTCTGATTATAGGTAGATATAAATTTGCTAACATGCTAGGAGGAAAATTAGAAGTTGCTAATTTAACAAATAGTGTAAAAAAAATATTCGAAATGAGTGGCATTTTAAGACTAATACCTGTAACTCAAATTTAATTTTAATAAGCGAAAGGAATAGAAAAAATGGAAAAAACATTAGAAAACGAAATGAAATTAGAATTTATAAGCAAATCATCAAATGAAGCATTTGCAAGAATTACAGTAGCTGCATTTGCTTCACAGCTAGATCCAACAATAGAAGAGCTTTCAGATATAAAAACTGCTGTTTCAGAAGCAGTTACAAATTGCATTATACATGGTTACGAAAATAAACAAGGAATTGTAAAAATTCAATGTAAATTAAAAAACGATCAAATAATAATAGAAATATCAGATTCTGGCAAAGGAATAGAAAATGTAGATATGGCTAAAGAACCTTTATATACAACAAAACCAAATCTGGAACGTTCAGGAATGGGCTTTACAATTATGGAAAGCTTTATGGATGAAATGAAAGTAGAATCCATTGTTGGAATAGGAACTAAAGTTACAATGAAAAAAACAATAAAAAAAATATTGGATGAGGACGAAAGCAATGAATTTGAATTTATTACAAAAAAATAATATAAAGCGGGGTAAACATATGTATGAAAACTGTATAGAGAATATAAAAAAAGCCCAAGCAGGAGATAAATATGAACTAGAAAAACTAATAAAAGACAATAATCGGACTTATTTGGAGTATTGTAAAAAGATTTAACTCAAGAGGATATGATTTAGAGGAATTATATCAAATAGGATGTATAGGTTTTATAAAATCTATAAAAAGGTTTGACACAAATTTTGAAGTAAAGTTATCAACATATTCAGTACCTTATATATTAGGAGAAATAAAACGATTTATAAGAGATGATGGACCAATAAAAATAAGTAGAAGTATAAAAGAACTATCTGTAAAAATAAAAGAAATACAAAAAGAATATTTAGCTAAAAAAGGAAGAGATATAACATTAAGTGAAATTTCAAAAGAACTAAATGTATCAAAAGAAGACATAGCAATGGCAATGGAAACATCAAACAAAATAGAATCAATAGACAGTTTATGCTACGAAAATAACACAAGTGGCAATAGCATAAACTTAATAGAAAAAATTGCTAGTCAAAAAGATGAACAAGAATTAGTTATAAATAAATTAACAATAAAACAATTAATAAATGGATTAGAAAATAGAGATAAAGAAGTTATATTATTAAGATTTTATAAAGAAAAAACACAATCTCAAGTTGCCAAAATATTAGGAATTACACAAGTACAAGTATCTAGAATAGAAAGAAAAATTCTTAATTCAATGAAAATGAAATTGACATCATAAAAGAAGGTGATTTTTTGAAGAAACTAATAATTTATTTATCAGTATTTATTCTAATCTTTTTTATTTTGCCAGCAATGCTTACAAAAAAGAAAACTAATCAAACAACTGCAAATATTCAAAGCAATGAAGAACAAGTTCCAGTTGAAAAAAACGAACCAGAAAATAAATACGAATATTCAAAATATGCAGTAATAATATTATTGCATTCAAACACAAATGAAATAGAAGAAGTGGAAATAGATAATTATTTATGTAATGTTGTATCAGCAGAAATGCCAGCAACCTTTGAAAAAGAAGCATTAAAAGCCCAGGCAATTGTAGCTAGAACATATACAATATATAAAATTAATCATAAAAAACATAATAATGCAGACATATGTGATAATTCTGCATGTTGTCAAGCTTGGATTTCAAAAGAAGACAGACTTGCTAAATGGGAAGAAGGAGTAAGGGAAGAAAATTGGAATAAAATACAAGAATGTGTAAATGAAACCAAAGGCAAGATCGTTACATATAATAATGAACCAATAAATGCATTTTTCCATTCTAACAGTGGTGGGACAACAGAAGTTCCAGCAAATGTATGGGGAGGAACAGGGTACCCATATTTACAAGTTGTAGAAACAGCAGGAGAAGATAGTTATAGCCAATATAGCTCAGAGGTTAATTTATCATTTGATGAAATATTAAATAAACTAAAGGGAAAGTATGAAGATATTGAAATTGATTTTCAAAATGAGGAGAGTATAAAAATTTTAGAGTATACAGAAAGTGGAAGGGTTAAAACAATAAAGTTTGGAAACCATGAAATCTCAGGTGTTGAAGCAAGAACAATATTTGGCTTAAAATCAACAAACTTTGAAATGAAAAAAGACTTGCAAAGTATAAAGTTCTTTGTAAAAGGTTATGGACATGGTGTTGGAATGAGCCAAACAGGAGCGGACGCAATGGCAAAAAACGGAAGTACAGCAGAAGAAATTATAAAACATTTTTATGCAAATATAGAAATAAAAGATATAAATTCTCTTTAACAATGTATAATTTTTATAAATAAGGAAATACTTGTAATAACATTAATTTAAGGAGGATTATATGAGAAGGGATTCAAGAAATAAAAACAAGAAAACTATTAATGACAAAATACTTGTTTACAGTGGAATTGGAATAACATTGCTAGCCGTGGTGGTATTTGCTCTTTTTATGTATAGCAAAAGTTTAAGTAACAATGTAAAAGAAAGTACATTGAGTTCAGACAAAATTGCAAGCATTATAAATAATACTAACAATTCGGAAAGCGCTAGTAGTTCAATAGGAAAATCAGTAGAAGAAGCGGAAAACAAAGAAAAGGAAAATACAAATACCACAAAAGTGGAAAATAATAATGTTAGTACAAAAAATAATTCTACTAATGTAAACGCCACAAAAACAAACACACAGACAAATAACACTAAAAGCAATAGTGTTACTAAAAACACAAACACAACTAAAGTAGAAAATACTACAGCAACTAATAGTAAGACAGAAGAAGACAAAGAGGTAAAAAAAGAATTAAATTTTGTAAAACCAGTAGAAGGTGAAATATCAAGAGAATTTGCAAAAGATAATTTAATTTATTCAGAAACATTACAAGAATGGGTTACACATACAGGAATAGATATAAAAGCAGACAAAACAACAGTTGTAAAATCAGCAGAAGAAGGAACTGTGAAGTCAATAAAAAATGACCCTAGATACGGAATAACTATAGTTATAGAGCATCAAGACGGCTTCCAAACAGTATATGCAAACTTATTAACATCAGAATTTGTTGTAGAAGGCGAAAAAGTTGAAAAAAATCAAAGTATTGGTACTGTTGGAAACACAGCTATATTTGAAATAGCAGACGAATCACATTTACATTTTGAAATATTAAAAGATTCAGTTCAAGTTGATCCAAATTTATATATAAAATAAAATAGTGGGTATACATGTTTTTTATAAAACAAATGTATACCTGCTATTTTTAAAATTTTATTCAAAAACCTCAAAAATATGTTTGACATTTTTTTGTTTGTATGATATGATTACCAAAAATAGAAAAATGGAGTGGTAAAAATGCCTAGAAAAAAAGAAGAATTAAATAAAAGAGAAAAAGCAATTTTAAAATTTATCGAAAAACAAATTATGACAGATGGATATCCACCATCAGTAAGAGAAATTGGAAAAGCAGTTGGGTTAAGTTCAACAGCTACAGTACACGGATATTTAGCAAGATTAGATGAAAAAGGTTATATTAAAAAAGAAAACAAAAAAGGAAGAACATTAAAATTATTAAAAGGTGGCTCTGGGGAATCAAAAATAAAATCAAGCAAAGATTTTTATACACAAAAAGAATTAGTAGAAGTTCCAATAATAGGAAAAATAACAGCAGGCCAACCTATATTAGCTGTTGAAAATGTAACAGACACATTCCCAATTCCAATAGATTTTGTTGGAAACTCAGAAAGCTTCATGCTTACAGTTAGAGGAGAAAGCATGATAGAAGCAGGAATATTAGATGGAGACTACATATTAGTAAAAAAACAAGATGATGCAAGAAATGGTGAAATAGTAGTAGCACTAATTGGAGACGAAGCAACAGTAAAAACATTTTATAAAGAAAAAGACCATATAAGACTACAACCAGAAAACAGTACAATGGATCCAATAATAGTTCCAGACTGCAAAATACTTGGAAAAGTAGCAGGAGTATTTAGAAAAATGTAAAATAAATATATAAACTATTGACAAATGACACTGTGTCACCTATAATAATGACACAATGTCATTTTTGGTTTTTTAGGGGGAATATAAAAATGCCAAGTGAAACTTTTTTCAAGCTACCAGAAGATAAAAAAAATAAAATATTACAAGCTGCACAAACTGAATTTTCTAGAGTATCTTTTGAAGAAGCCTCTATAAAAAATATAGTAAACAATGCGCGGAATTGCAAGAGGAAGTTTTTATCAATATTTTCAAGACAAAGAAGATTTATTATTATATATTGTAAAAAAACATACCGAAAAAATGAACAGCACAATTGAAAAAAATTTAAAAGAAAATAATGGTGATATATTTAGTTGGTATATAGAAACATATGATTTTATGATACAAAGCTTTGCCAAAAAAGAAGAATTTAATTTATTTAAAAAAATATTTGAAAATATAAAAGCTTCAGATGAGAAAATATTTAGAGCAATAATAGAAAGGAATAGACCAAATAAAATTATAGACTATTATGAAATAATTGATAAAAGCAATTTAAAAATACAATCAAAAGAGGATTTAGAAATTATATGTAAAATATTAAATACAGTTACTAAAAATGCAGTAATGTCTTCATTTAAAATAGATTCAAATGAAGCAAAAAAAATATTTTTAAAAGAGCTTGAATATATAAAATATGGTATATTAAAACAAAAGTAAGAAAGGAGAAATTTTATGTTAAAAGTATTAAAAAACTTAAAAAAATCGTTTGTATCTGTTATTGCAATAGTAATACTTTTATGTGTGCAAGCATGGGCAGATTTATCTTTGCCAGATTATACATCTAAAATAGTAAATAACGGAATACAATCAGGAGGAATTGAAAAAGCAATTCCAGAATTTATTAGTGTAAAGGATATGGAAAATATTAATTTATTTGTCGATGAAAATAATAAAAATATAATATTACAAGCTTATACACTAATTGAAAATAACATAACAACTAAGCAAAAAACAACCATAGAGAAATACTTTGGTAAAAATTACAAAATAGAACCAGGAACAATATATATTTTAAATGACTTAGAAGAAGAGAAGGAAAATGAACTACTAAACATAATAGTAAACCCTATTATGGAAAATTCTATTATAACAAGTGAAGAAAAATCAAATGAAATAAAAGAAAAAATAATGGAAAATATGCCAGAGGAGCAAAAACAATACATTGCAAATATGAGCACGCTAGAAATAATAAAAACACTACCACAAGAACAAAGAAATGAATTGTTAAAACAATTTAGTAGTCAAATAGACGAAATGCAAGATTCAATAAAACAACAAGCTGCTATAGCCTCAATAAAACAAATGTACAAATCTATAGGAATTGATATAGATAAATTGCAAAATGATTATATTTTAATGTCAGGAATTCAAATGATTGGTGTTGCATTAGTTAGTATGATTTCTGCAATTATAATAATGTTATTATCTTCAAGAGTAGCTGCTAAGCTTGGAAGAACAGTAAGAGAAAAAATATTTAAAAAAGTGTTAAGTTTTTCGCATACAGAATTTACAGAGTTTAGCACAGCATCATTAATAACTCGTAGCACAAACGATATACAACAAATTCAAATATTAATAGCAATGATGTTTAGGGTATTAGTATATGCACCAATAATAGGAATAGGAGCATTTATAAAAGTATTAACAAAAAGCAATAATTCAATGGCATGGATTATTGGAGTTGCAATTTTAGCAATTTTATTTGTTGTTGGAACACTATTTATTATTGCTATGCCAAAATTCAAAAAATTACAAAAATTAATAGACAAATTAAATCAAGTAGCAAGAGAAATATTAACTGGATTACCAGTAATTAGAGCATTTAATAAAGAAAAAAGAGAAGAAAAGAGATTTGACAGTGCAAATACAGATTTAATGAAAACAAATATATTTGTAAATAGAGCAATGTCAATGATGATGCCAATGTTAATGTTTATAATGAATGCTATAACAATATTAATAATATGGGTTGGAGGACATAATGTAGACCAAGGAATAATGCAAGTAGGAGACATGATGGCATTTATTCAATATACAATGCAAATTGTAATAAGTTTCTTATTCATATCAATGCTTTCAATAATGCTTCCAAGAGCTTCTGTTTCAGCCAATAGAATAAATGAAGTATTAGAAACAGACCCTGTAATAAAAGACATAAAAGAAACAAAAGAATTTGATAAAACTAAAAAAGGTTTAGTAGAATTTAAAAACGTAAGCTTTAGGTATCCAGATGCAGACACAGAAATATTAGAAGATATTAATTTTACTGCTAAACCAGGAGAAACAACAGCAATTATAGGAAGCACAGGTAGTGGTAAATCTACAGTAGTAAATCTAATACCAAGGTTTTATGATGTGACAGAAGGAGAAATTTTAATAGATGGTGTAAATATTAAAGAAGTACCACAAAAAGCTTTAAGAGATATAATAGGTGTAGTACCACAAAAGGGTGTATTATTTTCAGGTACAATAGAATCAAATATAAAATATTCAAATGAAAACATGTCAGATGAAGATATGATAGAAGCTGCTAAAATAGCACAAGCTACAGAATTTATTGAAACAAAAGAAGACAAATTTAAAAGTATTATAGCACAGTCTGGAAATAATGTTTCAGGAGGACAAAGACAAAGACTATCAATAGCAAGAGCAATTGCAAAAAATCCAGAAATATTTATATTTGACGATAGTTTTTCAGCATTAGACTTTAAAACAGATAGCAAATTAAGAGAAGCATTGTCAACAAAAACAGCAGATAAAACAGTTATAATTGTAGCTCAAAGAATAAGTACAATATTAAACGCAGATAAAATTGTAGTACTAGAAGAAGGAAAAATAGTAGGTATTGGAAAACATGAAGAATTAATTAAAAATAATGAAACATACAGACAAATTGCACTTTCACAATTGTCAGAAGAAGAATTAGAAAAAAGAAAGGAGGAATAAAATATGCCAGGACCAATGGGAGGACCCGCAGGGCAAAATGTAGTTAAAGCAAAGAATTTTAAAAAGACTACAAAAAAACTTATAAAAGATTATTTAGCAAAATATAAATTAGCATTAATAGTAGTATTTATATTTGCAATAGGAAGTACAATTTTTACAATTGTAGGACCTAAAATATTAGGAAATGCAACAACTGAAATATATGAAGGTTTAGTAAGAAAACTTTCAGGAGGAACAGGAATTGATTTTGGAAAAATAGGGCAAATATTATTAACTCTTTTAGGGTTATATGTAATTAGTGCATTATTTTCTTTTATTCAAGGCTTTACAATGACAGGAGTTGCACAAAAACTAACATATAAATTACGTAATGATATTGCAGAAAAAATAAACAAATTACCTATGAAATATTTTGATAAAAAAACACATGGAGAAGTTTTATCAATAATAACTAATGATATAGATACATTAAGTATGAATTTAGACCAAAGTATAACACAAATAATAACTTCAATATGTACAATAGTTGGAATATTAATAATGATGTTTTCAATAAGTTGGGAAATGACATTAATATCATTAATAATATTACCAATAGCAGGAACAATAGTAGGAATAATAGTAAAAAAATCTCAAAAATATTTTAAAGCACAACAAGATTATTTAGGACATGTAAATGGGCAAGTAGAAGAAATATATGGAGGTTTAAACATAGTAAAAGCATTTAACGGAGAAGAAAATGCAATAAAAGAATTTAATAAGGCTAATGGAAAATTATATAAATCAGCATGGAAATCACAATTTTTATCAGGACTAATGCATCCATTAATGAATTTTATAGCAAATTTAGGCTATGTTGCAGTAGCTGTGGCTGGTGGATATTTAGCAATACAAGGAAAAATTACAGTAGGTAATATACAAAGCTTTATTCAATATAACAAGCAATTTACACAACCAATTGGACAAATAGCACAAATTTCAAGTATGTTACAATCAATGGTTGCAGCAGCAGAAAGAGTATTTGAATTTTTAGAAGAACCAATAGAACCAGAAACACCAAACGGAATAACAGATACTAAAAATATTAAAGGAAATATAAAATTCGAACATGTAAAATTTGGTTATAATGAAGATAAAATAGTAATAAATGATTTTAATGCAAATGTAAATGAAGGACAAAAAATAGCAATTGTTGGACCAACAGGAGCAGGAAAAACAACAATGGTTAAGTTGTTAATGAGATTTTACGACGTATTAGATGGCAAAATATTAATAGATGGTCATAATATAAAAGAATTTGACAGAGGAGAACTAAGAAAGATGTTTGGAATGGTTCTTCAAGACACATGGTTATTTGGTGGAACTGTAAAAGACAATATAAAATATGGAAAAGAAGATGCGACAGACGATGAAGTAATTAGAGCAGCAAAAGCTGCACATGTACATCATTTTATAAAAACATTACCAAAAGGATATCAATCGTTATTAAACGAAGAATCAAGCAATGTGTCTGCAGGTCAAAAACAATTATTAACAATAGCAAGAGTAATTTTAGCTAATCCAAAAATACTAATATTGGATGAAGCAACAAGTTCTATTGATACTAGAACAGAAATACAAATACAATCAGCAATGGATAATTTAATGAAGGGAAGAACAAGTTTTATTATTGCACATAGATTATCAACTATAAAAAATGCAGACCTAATTCTAGTTATGAATCATGGAGATATTGTAGAACAAGGAACCCATGAAGAATTACTAAAAAAAGGTGGCTTTTATGAAGAATTATATAATAGCCAATTTGAAGATTGTGCTGAATAAAAAAAGAGGGGGAACCCTCTTTTAATCTCTGCTTTTTCCAAAAATTCTAAGTAATTTTAAGAAAATATTAATAAAGTCTAAATAAAGTTGCATAGCACCATATATGTATAGCTTATCTTTGTTTAAACTTTCATCTTCAGATAACATTTTCAATTTATTCATATCATAAATAGTAATTCCAAAAAATAGTATTAGTGTTACCCAAGTTATACCGATATCTAAGATAGTATTACCAATAAAAAGATTTATAATACTTGCTATAATACCAACTAAAAGTGTTGGAAATAATATTGTAGACCAATTACTTAAATCTTTTTCAGTTTTATATCCAATAAAAGCTAAAATTCCAAATAGAGCAGCAGTTATTAAAAATATAAAACCAATTGAAGTTATGTCATAAATAACGAATATAGAAGAAAGTGAAACACCATTTAAAAATGCATATATAAAATATAATATTCCAACTACAGTAGGTGATAACTTTCTAAAAAGAAAACTAAATACTAATACAGCAATTAACTCAATAATAGCAACTACAGCAAAACCTCCAGATGTTGCAAGCTCTATACATAATCCACTAGTATATGTGTACCAAGAAATTAAAGCTGTTCCTAAAAGTCCTAAAAACATCCAGAAAAAAGTTTTAGCAAAAAATTTATTTTGTGTATTATCCATGTTAAGCCTCCTTTCTTATAAATACTAATATAATTATACTATTAACCCCAAATATTTGCAACAACAAAGTTGAAACACTATAATTATTATAGTATAATTATAAATATTATAAATTTGGAGGAAACAATGGCAAAAGTTAAATGGACGAAAGAACAAGAAAATGCTATATATGAAAAAGGAAATAATATATTAGTTGCAGCAGCAGCAGGAAGTGGAAAGACAGCAGTATTGGTAGAAAGAATTATAAATAAAGTTTTAAACGATAATGTAGATATTGATAAGCTATTAATAGTTACATTTACAAATGCAGCAGCAGCAGAAATGAAAGAAAGAATATTAAATACAATATACCAAAAATTAGAAGAAGAGCCAGAAAACAAAAGACTTCAAAGACAAATTATTTTATTAAACAAAGCAAGTATTTGCACAATAGACTCATTTTGCTTAGATGTGGTAAGAAATAATTTTTTTGAATTAAAAGGTATATCTCCAAACTTTAGAATTGCAGATACTTCTGAATTAGAAATTCTAAAATTAGAAGTTTTAGAAGAATTATTTGAAGAAAAGTACGAACAAAACGATAATGCATTTTTAAAACTTATAAATACATATACAAGTTATAGAGATGATACACCGTTAAAAGAAATGATTCTAAAAATACATAGTTATACTCAAAGTAATCCTTTTCCAGAAAAGTGGTTAAATGAACATATAGAAATGTACAATATAAAAAATAAATTAGAACAAGACTTTAGCAATAC
>CAKPKZ010000024.1 GCA_934167435.1 uncultured Clostridia bacterium
AGATATATTACCGTTTGGTTTATTTCTCTAAAGGATAATTACTGTTTACTTTTCAATGTACTTTGTTCCTTTTTATTTACGGAACAGTTTGTATTATACTATACCTTTTTCTCTTTGTCAATATATTTTTAAAATTTTTTTAAAATTTTTTTATTGATTTTTGAGCAAAATAAAAAACTAGTAATTGATGTATAAATATGTTATTGTTGGTGTTTTTATTACTAATTTTTATATTATTTTCTTCTGTTGTTCGGTACTTATATATATTAGCACACAATGTCGATATTTGTCAATACTTTTTTTATATTTTTTTAATATTTTTTATATCTTCTATATTTCAACTAGTATTAAGTCATCTCCTATGCATTTTATATTTTGCCAAGGTATGTCTATATCACCACTTTGAGAGAATATATTAAGTAATTTATTATTTCCTGGAACTATTATAGAAGTTATCATTCCGGTCTCTAAATCAGCACAAACATCTTGTACATAGCCAAGTCTTTTTCCATTTGTTATATTAATAACTTCTTTATGCTTAAAATCTAATCCTTTATCTGCCATTTTTTCCTCCTTATTTTTACTTATAATATTATATTCACTACTCCAAAAAAATTAACAAAAAGATGTATTTATTTATACATCTTTTTTATATGATCTATTGCACTTTTTTCTAATCTAGATACCTGTGCTTGAGATATTCCAATTTCTTCTGCAACTTCCATTTGCGTTCTACCATCAAAAAACCTTTTATTAACAATCATTTTTTCTTTGTCATTTAACTTCGACATTGCTTGCATTATTGTCATTTTTTCTGCCCATAGTTCATCTGTATTTTTACTATCTTTTACTTGATCCATAATATATATACTTTCCGCACCGTCACTATAAACAGGTTCTTGTAATGAAACTGGATCTTGAATCGCATCAAAACTAAAAGCTACGTCCTCTTTTTCTACATTTAATTCTTTTGCAATTTGCTCTATAGTTGGCTCTTTTCCATGTTCTTTATTGTATTTTTCCTTGTATTGAATAGCCTTATATGCTAAGTCTCTAACAGATCTGCTAACTCTTATGCTATTATTGTCTCTTAAATATCTTTTTATTTCCCCTATAATCATTGGTACTGCATAGGTTGAAAATTGAACATTTTGGCTCAAATCGAAATTATCTATTGCTTTTATTAATCCAACACAACCAACCTGGAATAAATCGTCTGCATTTTCTCCTCTACCATAAAATCTTTGTATAACACTTAATACTAATCTTAGATTTCCGTTTATAAATCTATTTCTTGCATCTTCATCTCCTTGTTTTATTTTGATAAATAGTTCGTCTTTTTCTTTTTTACTTAATAGTGGTAATTTGGATGTATTTACTCCACATATTTCCACTTTATTTACCAAATAAAAAACCTCCTTTAGAAATAACATTATCTACATTATTTCCAAAAAAAGTTTTTTTATTCTTTAGCCTGTTTTGCTCATTATATCTTTTTTCATTTTATTTATAATTTTCTTTTCCAGTCTTGAAATATAACTTTGTGAAATGC
The DNA here is from genome assembly GCA_934167435.1 of uncultured Clostridia bacterium. Classification (GTDB taxonomy): domain Bacteria; phylum Bacillota; class Clostridia; order TANB77; family CAG-508; genus CAG-269. Next base: position 1,553 of record CAKPKZ010000024.1, read on the forward strand.
CGAAGTTCATCAGCAACTTCTTTTTGGGTTTTTTCTTTTCCTGTTTTAAATCCAAATCTCATTTCCATTATATCTTTTTCTCTAGAATTTAATTTTAATATTGATGACTTTAACAGTTTTTTGTCAACTTCATCTTCTAAATTTCTAGATGTTATATCCGGATCTGTGCCTAATATATCAGAAAGCAATAATTCGTTTCCATCACAGTCTTTATTTAAAGGCTCATCTATAGAAAGTTCTGTTTTTATTTTATTGCTTTTTCTTAAAAACATTAATATTTCATTTTCTATGCATCTTGATGCGTATGTAGCAAGTTTTATATTTTTATCTGAGTTAAATGTATTTACCCCTTTCATCAACCCTATTGTTCCTATTGATATTAAATCTTCTATTCCAATTCCTGTATTTTCAAATTTTTTAGCTATATATACAACCAATCTTAAATTTCTTTCTACTAATATTTGTCTTGTTTCTAAATTATTTTCTTCAGACAACTTTGATATTAGTTCTTCCTCTTCTTCAGGTGGTAATGGTGGTGGCAATGTTTGGCTCCCTGCTATATAAAAAATTGGCAAGTATTCAATTTCATTTTTTTCATTTATATACTTTGCACATATTGTATTTATGCTATTTTTTATTAATTCAGTAATTTTCATTTTTTCACTCTCCTAACATTTCAACCCCGATTAAAGCTTTATATTCACCTTTTTTTGTTAATGATTTATCATATATTCCAATTATTATATTTTCTTTATTTATTGGTGTATCTTCGTAATACATTGTGACTTTGTGCGCTTGTATTCCAATTAGCATTCCATTTTGTTTTCCTAATGATGAAAATGGTATAAACTTTAATTTCGGCATATATTCTGTTTGTATATTTTGTGGTATTTTTTCTAAATCACCTCCTAATATATTTTCTAAATTATTTAATATTTCTTTTGGTAATACTTCATATAGACTTGTTTTTTCAATAACCATTACTGGTTTTTGTGTTAATGGATCTCTTAATAAATTTCCTGTGTCTATCATTGTTTTTACTTTAATATTTCTGTGGTTTATTTCAACTATCGAATCGCAATACATATCTTTTTTGCTTATTTTGGTTTTAACAACCTTAAATGCTGTAATTATTATAATAAAGGTTATTATAGTAGCCAATATTATTGTTTTTAATGGATATGTTCCTAAAAACAATCCATTCTTCATTAATATATCTTGGGGTTTTACTATGTATATTAATGCAAAAGCTGCTCCTCCAAATGCGAATGATGTTAAATAAAATATTAATAGTTGTTTTAACATTTTTTTAAGTGTCTGAGAATTAAATGCAATATATATTATTATTACAGATAATATAATCTTTAATATATTGTTTGAATAAACTTCTAAAATGTTCATATAACTAACAACTGTATATATAGCTCCTATAAATGATGATACAATTAATCTTATATGATTAATTTTTTCCTTTAATATTATTCCAGTAGCCAACAATATAATATAATTCATTATTAAATTTTCTATTAACACCACATCAATATAAATCGTCATATTATCACCTGCTTAAATATTGTACTACTTAAGTTATAAAAAGGTTGTCTTTTCTTAATGTAGAAAAAAAGAAATAATCTACATTAAAAGATTATTTCTTTTTTATTATTCTTTTTTATTTTATTAAATTACATTTTATTTTTATTTTTTCTTAAGAAAGATGGAATATCTAAATCATTTTGAGATGAAGCAACTTCTGAACTTGATGGAATTGAGTTTATTTTCTTTTCCCAAGTTTTTGAAACTATATTATCTACACCTATACTTGATATATTCTCATTTTTTTCAAATCCTGTTGCAATAACTGTTATTTGTATTTCGTCTTCCATTGATGGATCTGTTACTGTACCAAATATAATATTTGCTTCTGGGTCTACACTTCTTTGAACTAATTCTGCAGCTGTATTTACTTCGTGTAATCCTAAGTTTTCTCCACCTGTTATATTTATAATTACTCCTCTTGCTCCTTCTATTGAAGTTTCAAGTAATGGGCTTTCTATTGCTGCTTTTGCTGCATCTTCTGCTCTATTTTCTCCTGCTGCTCTTCCAACTCCCATATGAGCCATTCCTGTATTTAACATTATAGTTTTTACATCTGCAAAGTCTAAGTTTACAAGTCCTGGTACTGCTATTAAGTCTGAGATACCTTGAACACCTTGTCTTAAAACATCGTCAGCCATTTTAAATGCTTCTATTATAGATGTTTTGCGATCAATTATTTGTAATAATTTATCATTTGGTATTACAACTAATGTATCAACTTTACTTTTTAAGCTTTCAATTCCACGCTCTGCTTGTGAAAGTCTTTTCTTTCCTTCAAATGTAAATGGTTTTGTAACAACTCCTATTGTTAATATTCCCATTTCTTTTGCTGTAGCAGCAACAATTGGTGCAGCTCCTGTACCTGTTCCTCCACCCATTCCGGCAGTAACAAATACCATGTCTGCTCCTCTTAATACTTCTGCAACTTCTGATTTATTTTCTTCTGCAGACTGTGCACCTATGTCTGGATTTGCTCCAGCTCCTAGTCCTCTTGTTATTTTTTCTCCTATTTGAATTTTTGTTTTAGCTTTTGATGTTTGTAATGCTTGTCTATCTGTATTAACAGCAATAAAATCTACTCCTTTTATTCCTGATTCTATCATTCTGTTTACAGCATTATTTCCAGCTCCTCCTACCCCTATAACTTTAATTGTTGCTGTTCCATCCATCATTTTAATATCGTTATTATCATCTAACCCCATCATTTAGTGTTTTCCTCCCTTTTTTATTTTGAAATATATATTTTTTTAATATCTATGAATAAAAAAATTCTTTAATTCTTTCAATTATTGTCTTTATAAAGTTCTCATTTGATTGTGTATCTATGCTACTAGATACTGTTTTAGTAAATGGTCTTGCAGCTATATATCTAACTAAAGCATAACTTGTTCTGAAATTTGGTTTTACTGTACTAATCGCTCTTCCTGTTGATATTTTTACAGGTATATTTAAATTTATTTTTCCTGCAACATCACTTTTATTTATATTTACAATTCCTTGTCCTGTTAATACAACATTGTTGATTTTTGATTTTATTCCTTGGTTTGTAATATCTTTATTTACAATCGAAAACATTTCTTCTATTCTAGCTTCAATTATTTCTATAAGTTCAGAACTTTTAATTATTTTATTTTTATTTGTGTCTTTACATGTATTAAGAATTATATCATTGTCATTATCTATAAAAGATTTTAATGCTAAACCATATTGCCTTTTTAACTTGTCCGCTTCTTCTTCTGATATATTTAAAACAACAGCTATGTCATTTGTTATATTGTCTCCACCTAATGGTATTGAATTTGTATATAAAAATGTTGTTCCTTCAAACACTCCTATGTCGATTGTTCCAGCCCCAATGTCTAACAACATTATATTGTCATGAAGTTCATTAGTGTCTAATATTAAATTTCTTTCTGCTAATGTTGTTGGTATTATTCCGTCAATTTCTAATCCTGCTTTTTTAAATATGCTGTTTAATTTCCTAACATAATCTTTATCTGCTAATATTATTTGTGCACTTATTGTAAAATTGGAACTTAAATTTCCAACAGGGTCATTAACCATTTTTCCGTTTTCTAATATTATTTTATCTGGTACAATGTCAATTAATGTTTGTCCGTCTGGAATTTCAATATCCTTAACTTGCATTATTGCATTTTGAACATCTCTAATGGATATTCCTGAATATTTATCTTTAACATCTTTTACTATACTGTTTTGTACTATTGTTACATATTTACCTGGAATAGTTACATATGCTGAATTAATTTTTAAATTTGTTTCATCTTCTGCATCTTTTATAGTTTTAGCAATACTTAAACTAATTTCATCTTCATTGATTATTTTACCTTTTTTTAGTCCACTACACTTGTATGATGTATTACTTATTATTTCTATTTGTCCAAAATTATTTACTTCCCCTACAACAGTGCAGACTTTGGTAGTTCCAATGTCAATCCCGACTATTATATCTCCTATTGCCAAGTTAATTCCTCCATTTTTTCAGTATAATTTTTTCTAGTGATATTTATATTACATTTTAAAAAAAATGTCAATAGCATTCGTTATATTTTTGTAATATTTTTGTAATATTTTTGTAATAATGATTTTTGCTTTTTTAGGTTAAATAAAAGTGGCTATATAACCACTAATTATTTTTAATAAATTAATTTTTGCTATTTTCTTTGTCTTTTTTGGTAATTTTTTCTGTCCATTTTTCCACATAATATCTTCTTATTGTTCCTAAATTATTAAACATTCTTCCAACAAATACTACTATTGCAGCTAAATATATATCTACATTTAATTTTTGTCCCAATATTGTTAAAAGAATAGCTAATATTGCATTTCCAAAAAAGCCAGATATAAATATTTTTAAATCAAAATTTTTTCTAATAACAGATGTTATTCCTCCAAAAACTGAGTCTAATGCAGCAATAACTGCTATTGCCAAATAACTTGAATATGTATATGAAATCATTGGAGCATTCATTCCAAGTAAAGCTCCTACTATACATCCTATTATTATTGCTATAAATATCATTTATATTTACCTCCTAATCTAATCCATATATTTATAAGTAATATCTCCATTATACTTATTTATTTTTATTTTGTTTTCTTTTTCAATAGTAACATTTCTTCTGTCCTTCTTTAATAAGTCTACATATCCTCCATTTCCTAGTAAGGCACCTTCTAAATAAGATTGGTCTCCAATTGCCTTTATTATATATGGTGATAATATTCTTTGTCCATTTACTTTTATAAAAGAACTACTTATTGTAACCATATCTGTCATATTTATTACTCTTTCATCGTTTATACTTATTGCTTCTACTCCTGCTGATTTTAAAGAATTTACAATTGAAATTAAATCATCTGCATTATATTTTGCAATTTCTTCGTTATCTGTGTCTCTTAATGTTATAATTATTCCTGGTCCTTGCACATCTGTTTTTCCTAATGCCATATTTACTTGTTCTAATTCAGATTGTAATAGTTCTCCATTTTGATTATCTGTTTTATTATTAGTTTTATATTCATTTATTTTTGTACTAATTTCATTATATTGCTGTTCTACTTCGTCATACTTAGATTTCCAATTTGCAAGCTCTGTTTTTAGTTCTGACTTTCTCATATTTTCTATAGATGTAATGTCAGTTTGGTTTACTATTTTAAACTGCATAAACATAACAAAAGTTAAAACTAAACATGCAATTACTATTGTAATTGATACAGTAATTTTTCCTTTCTTCATTAAAATTCTACCTCCTATTTAACATTTTGTGCATATTTAAAATTTATTACTCCAGTATATTTAGGAATAGTTATATTATTTTCTTTTTTTAGTTCAACTCCAAGTCCATAATCATCTTTTAACATATTTACATATCCACCTGGTCTAGTTAGTGCAGCAAGTTGTTCTGGTAATCCTATAGCTTTTATTACAAATGGTGCTCCTACTTTTTCTCCGTTTATATCTATTATATTTCCTCCGCATGATATTGCAGTGGTTGGCACCACTCTTTGATCATTTATAGATATAGCTTCTGCTCCTGCGTTTTTTAATTCATTTATAACACTTAATACATCAATGTCATGAACTATTGCATCACTAATGTTTAATACTGTATTTGAATTCACATTAGGATTATCACTAAGTGTTAATATTATACCTGGTCCTGTAACCTCGGACATTCCTAACATTTTGTTGCCTTTTTTTATATCACTTTCTACTTGCTCTAATTCTTTATTATTTAATGTAGCTTTTTCTCTTTCTTTTTCAAGCTCTTCTTCTGCCTTTTCTAATTCTTTATATTTATTGTCATACTTTTCCTTATTTTTTAATACTTCTGCTCTTAATTGGTTTTCTTCATAATTTTGGCTTACTGTTGAGTTGGAATTATTTACCGTTTTTATTTGAAGGCATATTCCAAACGTTAACACTGTACACATAAGCCCCAAAACCAAACTTATAACTTTTTTATTCATAAAACTTTCCTTTCTTTATACTTTTTCTCTAAAATATGCTTTAAATTTATTGTTAAAATCTCCATTAACAAATATGTCTCCTTCAATTCCCTTTTCCGCTTCTATAATAGCTTGTACTCTTAACATTTTATTTGTTAAGTTTGTTGCATCTCCTAAATGGATGGTTTTTTTATCTGATTCTAAATATAAGTTATATTCGCTTTTATTTGAAATATCAATACTAGTTATGTTTGTATCTAATCCATTTTCTTTTGCACTATCTATTATTCTTATTACACTTTCTAATCTTTTTAAATCTTCCTGATTTAGCCTATTTCCAGCAACAATCTCTTCCTCTGCAGTAGTAGCTCCTTGAATTACAGGTAAATTCAATTTGTCTTGCGATATTTCAAGAATATATCCTTGAGTGTTTATATATGCATATCCATTTAAAAATTCTAAACTGTATTTTTTTTCTCTTTCTTTTACAGAAATCTGTATTTTATTTGGTAATACTCTTTTTATATTAACATCTTCTATGTAAGCATTTGATTTTATATTATTTTGAATGTTTTTCTTAAAAAATTTAAATATGTTTTGATCTATATTCAGTCCCGAAATACTGATTATTGTGTTTGTATCTATCTGATTATTATTTGTTACTTCTATATATTTTACATTAAATATTGGTGAAGTTGTTGCAAATATTAATGAGCCTGTAATAACAAGAAGAAGAGTTATAATCTTAATTATTTTTTTTCTTTTCTTCCTTTTTCTTCTTATTTTTTCCTCTTTTCTTGATATAACTTTTCTTTTTTGGTTTTCTTTTATTTTATTATTTCTATTAGTCATACCTATTACTGTTTCTGTGTCAAAATCAAATGTATTATCTTCTTTTTCTTCATTATATTGCTTTATTCTTTTTTCTCTATTTCTTTGCTCTTTTTTTAGTTTTTTATTTACTTCATTTTCTTCTTGTTCCATTAAATAAAAATTATAATCTTCTATATTTTTATTTTTTTTCATTTTTTCACCTCTTGTCCAATATTTGTTCTTTAAAATATGATAGATTTACTATCATATTTTTTCTATTTTTATGTCAGCATTTAGACTTGTTAATTTATTTTCTAGTTTTTCATATCCTCTTAGAATATATCCTATATTTTCTATATTAGTTGTTCCCTTTGCCATTAGCCCTGCAATTACCATTGCTGCTCCGCCACGTAAGTCTGTTGCGTTTACTGTTGTTCCATATAGCTTTCTTACACCTTTTATTATTGCTGTTTTCCCTTCAATAGATATTTTTGCCCCCATTCTATTTAATTCTTGTATATATTTATATCTATTTTCAAAAATGTTTTCTATTACTATTGATGTTCCTTTTGCTGTTGTTAACATAGAAGCAAATATTGATTGCATATCTGTTGGAAATCCTGGATATGGCATTGTTTTTATATCTGTTGCTTTTATTCTTTTTGGTGCTAATAACTCAATTGCTGTTTTTTCCACTTTTATTTTACAACCAATTTCTTCTAGTTTATTAATAATAGGTGTTATATGTTCTGGATTTAGATTTTTTATTTTTACATTTCCTTCAGTAGCTACTGTTGCACACAAAAAAGTTCCTGCTTCTATTCTGTCTGGCATAACATTGTAACTTACATCTCTTAATTTTTTTACTCCTTCTATTTGTATTTGACTAGAGCCTGCACCGTTTATCTTTGCCCCCATTTTATTTAAGAAGTTTTGTAAATCGATTATTTCTGGCTCCATTGCAGCATTAGTAATTAATGTAGTTCCTTCTCCTAAGCAGCTTGCAAGCATAATATTTTCAGTTGCACCTACACTTGGAAAATCTAGGTCTATTTTTTCGCCTATTATTTTATCACATATGCAACTAATATTTCCATAGTTTTTTGTAATATTTATTCCTAATTTTTCAAATCCTTTTAAGTGTAAGTCAATTGGCCTAGAACCGATGTCACATCCTCCTGGATATGAAAATATTGCCTTTTTATACTTTCCAAGCAGACTCCCCGCCAAAATAACAGACGAGCGCATTTGTCTCATTAATTGTTCTGGAATTTCGAAATTATTTATTTTAGAAGTATCTATTACTATTTTATTGTTTTTCTTCTCTACTTTTCCCCCTAAATTTTTTAAAATTTCAAACATCATTTGAGTGTCGTGTATGTCTGGAACATTATACAATATTGTTTTTCCTGTATTTAATATGCTTGCTGCCAATATTGGAAGCGATGCATTTTTAGATCCTGATATTTTTACTTCTCCTTCTAATTTTTTACCTCCTTTTATTATGTACCTTAACATCTCTTTACCACCTTTCACGTTTTATTTTGCTATATATTATGTTTTCTTTACGTAAAAAGTGAATATTTATAAAAAAGCATTAGGCTTTTTTAAAGTCTAATGCCTTTTATTATTTACTAAATTTCTTTATTAATTCATCTATTGTAAGAGATTGTTTTTCACCTTTTTTGTTATCTTCTAGTTCTATAACTTCTCCTTCTTGCTTATCTCCAATAACAATTAAATATGGTGTTCCTAATATTTTTGAGTCCTTTATTTTTGCACCTATTGTAAGATTTTCTCTATCATCTATAATGCAACTAATTCCGCTATTATTTAATTTTAAATACACACTATTTGCAAATTTCATTTTTTCTTCATTTTCTACTTTTGGAATAATTTGAATTTTGTATGGAGCAATATTTTCTGGTAATACAAATCCACATGGCCCCCATTTTTCATCATTTATTAAGCAATATTCATATAAAGCTGCAACAGTTCTACTAACCCCTATTCCATAGCATCCCATATAATATAATGATTCTTTTCCATCTTTATTTATGTATTTTCCATTCATCATTTCAGAATATCTTGTACCTAATTGGAATATATGTCCTAATTCCATAGTTCTAATTTCTTTTAAATTTGATATGTCTTCTATTCCATATTCATTTTTTAAATATTCTTTATAGTCATCTCTTTCTAGTATTTCTGTATTTAAACCAATTCCTGTATTTTCGTCATATAAAATCTTATCTTCACCTTGACTTGAAATTAGCATAAATTCTTCAGATTTTTTTCCTCCCATTGCTCCATTGTCAGCAACAATTGGAATTACTGGTAATCCTATTTTTTCAAAGATTTCTAAAAATGCTTTTCTTACATTTTCGTATGAACAAGCCATTTTTTCGCTATCAATATCAAAGCTATATGCGTCAAGCATTGGAAAAGATTTGCCTCTTAATAAATATCCTCTTGTTCTTATTTCGTTTCTGTATTTTTCTCCTATTTGATAAAATGTTGCTGGCAATGTTTTATAAGATTTTAGCTTTTCTCTTGCAAATTCTAACATTGCTTCTTCCCCAGTTGGTGCTAAACAAAATATTCCTTTATTAGATTCTGTAATTAACATTGTTCCATCATTTACATATGTATCATATCTTCCTGAATTTTTCCATATTGTATCTGGTTGCAAAGTTGGAAGCAGTACTTCTATACATCCATGCTCATTTAATGTTTCTTGTATTATTTTTTCTATTTTTCTTCTTACTAATAATGGTACGTTATTGTAACCAAATATTCCAGCTCCATATTGTACTAATTGACCTGTTTGTAATAATATGCTTTGTCCTGGGTACATTTTATCTATATTATTTAATTTTGTGGTTCCCATACCTGTTTGTGATAATTTCATTTTAATTCCTTCTTTCTTTTATTTGTTAGTCATTTTTAATTTCTTTTTCTTCTTCCCTTTCGGGCATTGGAGCCTCTTGTTTTCCTTCTTTTTGCTCAACTATTTCATCAATTACAATTTGTCTATTCTCATCTAATTTATACTTAGGTAATTCTGGCAGATCTTCTAAAGATGTATAACCAAACATTTTTAAAAATTCGTTTGATGTTTTATATGACATTGGTTTACCTGGTGCATCTACCTTCCCAGCCTCATTTATTAATCCATATTCTAATAATTTGTATATACAACCATCCACATTTACTCCTCTAATTGTTTCTATTTCAGCTCTTGTAATACGTGGATTATATGCTATTATTGATAATGTTTCTAAGGCCGCATTTGATAAATTAGGCTTAGACCTTTTGTCTATTATTGGATATACATATTCGTATAATTCTTTTTTAGTACATAATTGATATGCTTCATTTACTTTTATTATATCTATTCCTCTAGAATTTGTTTGATATTCTTCTTGCATTTGTTTTATTATATTTTCAATTTCTTCTTTAGAAATTTCTAAACTCATTACCAATTCATTTACTGTAACTTCTCTTCCAGCTGCAAAAAGAATTGCTTCTATTATTGATTTTATTTTTTCTATTTCCATAAATTTTTCCTACTTATCTATAATTTTATTTACATTATTATCACACGAATTTAGCATAATGTCAATAATTTGATTTTATTCTTGCACTTTCTATTTTTATATGCTAATATAATAAAAAGTTTTAAAGGAGGATTATTTTATGAATAAAGATAAAAAAAATTTAGAAGTTGTAACAGGCGATGGTTCAACACTTAATATATCCCCAGTATATGATCACATTTCAGCTGAAAAGCCTAAAATGAATGATAAAAAACCTAAAAATATAATAATACCTAAAATAAAAACTAAAGATAAGAAAAATAAAGAAGAAGACTAAATATCTTCTTCTTTTATTGACATTACTAAATTTTAAGAATATACTTAGCTTATATTTTATAAAGGAGGCAAATTTTAATGAATAACTTAATTGAGATTAGATGGCATGGTAGAGGTGGCCAAGGTGCAAAAACGGCATCACTTTTACTTGCAGATGCAGCTTTCAATACAGGAAAATACATTCAAGGCTTTCCAGAATATGGGCCAGAAAGAATGGGCGCTCCTATTACTGCATATAACAGAATAAGTGATACTCCTATTACTATTCACACTAATATTTATGAACCAGATTATGTTGTAGTTGTTGATGATACTCTATTAGAATCTGTTGATGTTACATCAGGTCTTAAAGAAACCGGAGCAATTGTTATTAATACTACAAAATCTGAAGATTATTTAAAAAAGGTTTTAAAAGGATATAAAGGAAGTATTTATACAATTGATGCTAGAAAAGTTTCTTTAAAAACTTTAGGTAAATATTTTCCTAATACACCAATGCTTGCTGCAATTGTTAAAGTAAGCAATATAATGTCAGAAAAAGATTTTATTACAGATATGGAAGGTTCTTTTAAACACAAATTTGCTAAAAAACCAGAAGTTATTGAGGGAAATATGAATGCCTTAAAATTAGCTTTAACAGAAGTTAAGAAGATATAGAAAGGATGTAAATTATGTCAGATATAAATACCAAAACACCTATGGAAGATTTAACTATAGGTGGAAATATATACGAAGCTGGAAATGCAAAAGAATTTAAAACTGGCGATTGGAGAAGTATGAAACCTATATACATAGAAGAAAAATGTAAACAATGTGGCCTTTGCTTCCCTGTTTGCCCTGAAAATGCTATTCCGGTAGAAAAGGGATCTTTAAAAAGATTAGATTTTAACTTTGACTATTGTAAAGGATGTGGCGTATGTGCAAAAGTTTGTCCTTTCAATGCAATAATAATGAAGGAAGAAGGTGAAAAATAATGAGTATTCGTGAAAGATTAAGTGGTAATGAAGCCGTTGCTACTGCCATGAAACAAATAAATCCAGATGTTGTTGCAGCATTTCCTATAACTCCTTCTACAGAAATACCTCAATATTTTTCAACCTTTGTAGCAAATGGTTCTGTCGATACTGAATTTGTAGCTGTTGAAAGTGAACATAGTGCTATGAGTGCTTGTATTGGAGCAGAAGCAGCCGGTGCAAGAGCAATGACTGCTACTTCTGCCAATGGCTTATCCTTAATGTGGGAAATGATTTACATAGCATCTAGCTTACGTTTACCTATAGTTTTAAATTTAGTAAATAGAGCTGTTTCTGGTCCACTAAATATACATTGTGACCATTCCGATGCAATGGGAGTTAGAGATTCTGGTTGGATAATGTTATTTTCAGAAAACAACCAAGAAGCTTACGACAATACATTAATGGCTAATAGAATTGCAGAAAATGAGAATGTACAATTACCTATAATGGTTTGCCAAGACGGTTTTATTACTTCACATGCAATTGAAAACATTCAATTAGAAAATGATGAAGAAGTAAAGAACTTTGTTGGAAAGTACACTCCTAAGCATTATTTATTAAATAGTAATGAGCCTATTGCTGTAGGTCCATTAGATTTACAAGCATATTTATTTGAACACAAAGCCCAACAAAGTAATGCCATGAAAGCTGCAAAAAAAGTTATTCTTGACGTTGCAAAAGATTTTGAAACTTGGACTGGAAGAAAATATGGTTTATTTGAAGAATATAAATTAGACGATGCAGAAATTGCAATAGTTTGTATGAATTCAACTGCAGGAACTACAAAATTCGTTGTTGATAATCTAAGACAAAAAGGCATTAAAGCTGGCCTATTAAAAATAAGAGTATATAGACCTTTTCCAGGTAAAGAAATATCAGATGCTTTATCTAATTTAAAAGCTATTGCTGTTTTAGATAAGTCAGACTCTCTAAATGCAATTGGTGGAGCTTTATTTGAAGATGTTTCCTCAAGTATGTATGTAAATAACAAAAATGTTCCAATGTGTAATTATATATATGGAATTGGTGGAAGAGATACAACAACAACTGATATTGAGTCAGTTTATAATGATCTATTAGAAATTGTAAAAAATGGAAAAATAGAAAATCCTTATAGATATTTAGGCTTAAGAAAGGAGGAAAATTAGTATGGCTTATAATTTAAAAGAAATAATTGCAAATAAACCCTCTAGATTCACTGAAGGCCACAGAATGTGTGCTGGCTGTGGAGCGCCTGTTGTTGCTAGACATGTATTAAGAGCTTTAAAAGAAGAAGACCATGCAGTTATTGCTGGTGCAACTGGGTGTATGGAAGTTTCAACATTTATTTACCCATATACAGCTTGGACAGATTCATTTATTCATACAGCATTCGAATGTGCTGGTGCTACATTGTCTGGAGTAGAAGCAGCTTATAAATCTTTAAAAAAACAAGGAAAACTATCTGACAAAAAAAATACTAAATTTATCGCATTTGGTGGAGATGGTGGAACATATGATATAGGATTGCAATCTCTTTCTGGAGCAATGGAAAGAGGACATGATATGGTTTATGTTTGCTATGATAATGGTGCTTATATGAACACTGGTATTCAGCGTTCTTCTGCTACTCCAAAATTTGCAGACACAACAACTTCTCCTGCCGGAAAGGTTATTCCAGGTAAAATGCAATCAAGAAAAGACTTAACTCAAATAATGGTAGGACATCATTTACCATATGTTGCACAATCAATTGCAGTTGGAAACATGAAGGATTTATATGAGAAGTCTGAAAAAGCCATTTATACTGAGGGAGCTTGTTTCTTAAATGTATTTACACCATGTCCTAGAGGTTGGGGATACCCTACAGAAGATTTGATGACAATTAATAAACTTGCAGTTGATACATGCTATTGGCCATTATATGAAGTTGTTAATGGAAAATATAAAATAACATTTAAACCTGCAAAAAAACTTCCTATTGAAGAATTTTTAAAACCTCAAAAAAGATTTAAGCATATGTTTAAACCAGAAAATAAGTGGATGATTGAAGAATTTCAAAAAGAAGTTGATAAAAGATGGCAAGAACTTTTAGATTTAGAAAGAATTACAAACAAAGAAGAAAATTAACATTTTCTTCTTTTTATTTTAGAATATTATTACAACTTTATTGCGGTCCGAACAAATACGTGATATAATTATGTTAAGCGATTACATCGCAAATAAATTTGGAGGATAAAGAAATGAAAAAAAACGTTTTGTTTGTGCAACCAGAAAGATGCTATCGGAAATTTGTTGGAGACACAAATACCTTAAAACCAGGTGATATTGTACCAGCAACAGTACAAGACTATGATTTTTTAAATCAGATTCTCCATTGCAAAGTGGGGAATACAACAGCTTACATTAGAAACGAAAATATTTCGTATCCAGCACAAAGTGAAAAAACTTACCGCTATCTTATAGGAAAACAAATTATTGCGGAATTGGTAGAAATTTACCCAAATGGTTCTTTAGAACTCAACCGAAAAAAGATAATAAAAAGTACTTTTAATTATCTTTCAAATTCTATTGGAACAATTGTAAAAGCAACTGTTGAAAATTTTGCCTCTTATGGCACTTTCGTTGACATTGGAAATGGTATTACTT
>CAKPKZ010000025.1 GCA_934167435.1 uncultured Clostridia bacterium
ATTAGGTACTTGCCAATGGGTATTTAATTCTAATTTCGGTTTTATAATTGAGATGATTGATAAAGAACATCATAATAATTCTGATGAAAGATGGACTACTTTAATTGAATTAACTGCTGGAAGACTTTTGAGTTATAAAGACAAGATAATTACAATACTAGGTAAGGAAATATATGACCTATTTGATGAATTAGTAGATAAAAGAAATTCAATAATTCATAGTATGCCAACAGGTGAAAAAGTAGATAATTATGTCATACCTATTTATAGGAATGATAGTAAACATAAATATATAAAAATAGATAAAAGCTTTTTAATTGATTTTATCAAAAAGAATGAAAGATTATCTACTTTAATACATGAGTTTAGAGGATATTAAAACTATATTAGAATATAACATTATGAGAGTTAGAGTAAAATCTAGCTCTTTTTTCTTGGCTTTTTACTTAATTCATAGCAAAACTAATTGGTAGTATACCTATAATTTTTTGTATAAAGCAAGCCATGAATTTGTACTACCGCACACATTCAAAAGTACAAATTAAAAAATTTGTGCTTTATACAAAACTTTAAGAAAGTTTTACAAAAAAATATTAAAGATTGGAGATGAAATTTATGAGAAATAGATCAATAAAAAAACAAGTATGGCTTAATAGTAAAGAAAACGAATTATTAAAAAATAAATGTATGAAAGCAGGTATATCAGAAGCTGCTTTTTTTAGACTTGTAATTGAAAACACAGAAATTAAAGAAAAACCAGATGAAAACTTTTATAGAATATTAAATGATTTAAGAGGTGTAGCAGTAAATATAAATCAACTAGCAAGAGTAGCAAATAGTTATCAATATGTAGATGATAATAAATATTATCCACTTGCTAATAAAGTTAATAATATGGTTGATGATTTACAAAAGTTTTATCTTACACCTACTAAAAAAGAATAGGAGAATTTATGGCAGTAACTAAATTTTTATCAAGAAAAACAAGATTAGATACAATAATTAAATATATTATGAATGGAGAAAAAACAGAAAAAATGATGTATGTATCTGGTGTAAATTGCAAGCCAAATACTGCAATTCAGCAAATGCAAGATACAAAGAAAAGATTTAATAAAGAAGGTGGAATTATATCATATCACTTAATACAATCTTTTGAAGGTAAAGAAGTATCTCCAGAGAAATGTCATGAACTTGGATTAAAATATGCAAAAGAATTATTTGGAGATGACTATGAATTTGTAGTTGCTACTCACTTGAATACCGATAATGTTCACAACCATATAGTTATAAATTCTGTCTCATTTAAAAGTGGAAATAAGTTTTATAGTAATAGAGAAACTAAAGATTTTATAAGAATTACATCTGATTTTATCTGCAAAGAGAATGGATTAAGTGTTTTATCAACTCCATGGAAATACAAAGGTTATTACAAGTTATATGCTAAAAATAATTCATATATGCAATTAGTAAAGAAAGATATAGATGATGCAATATCAAGTTCATATTCATATAAAGGTTTTAAAACAAGATTAGAAAATCAGGGATATTGTATTTCATATAATGAAGAAACTGGACTTTTAGTTTCAAGAAACAACAGCTATAAAATTGTAAGGCCACAAGAATTATTTGGAGATAACTATACTAAAGAAAAAATATTAGATAGAATTGAGAATAAGAATCATAACAAAATATATATTCCAAGGAAAAAGTACAAGATGACTATTGAAGAATATAATAAATTTAAACAAAGAGAATATCAATTAGGAAAACTGCCTTTACTTTATATTTTTATATGTCTATTATTGAAAATTGACCCATTGCCACCAAAAATTGAAATAAATAATCATAAAGTTCCTATTACAAAAGAAATGAAAATAGCAATAAAACATTTAGACACCTTAAGTGAGCAAACTATTTTACTTACTGAAAACAAAATCAATAATTTAAATGACCTTAAAAGTTATAGATATAGTCAAGAAGAAAATTTAAGAATTTTAAAAGGTAAAAGAGAAAGCTTATGGAGAAAAAGAAGTAAAGAAGCGAATCCAGAAATAAAAGAAAAGATTACCCACGAAATTGATGATTTAAAAGTTTTAATTAAGAAAATTAATAAAGATATTGTTAATTGCTTTGAAATTGAAAATAGAATCATTCTGCTCCAAAATCAACTTGAAATTG
Source organism: uncultured Clostridia bacterium (assembly GCA_934167435.1). Lineage (GTDB taxonomy): Bacteria > Bacillota > Clostridia > TANB77 > CAG-508 > CAG-269. The sequence continues at coordinate 2,182 of CAKPKZ010000025.1, forward strand.
AAAAGACAAAAGATAAGGTTAAGGAAAAGAAGGATAAAATAAGAACAAAATAGTAAAATTTAAAAGTTAGCATTGCCTTTTATCGAGTACTGGTATGACATAAGTTTTCTGTTTGTAGAAGATAAAATAATTAGAGATTTTGAATTTGAAAAGTTATGTAAAATGTAGTATAATTAAATTAAGTATGGGGATTTCCTCGTATTTGCAGGTACTACTTACTATATAAACTTATTTAAGGAGGACTTACTATGAAAAAAGAAGTAATTATTGTACCGATGGACAAATGCCCTCTGGATGTGCTGGCAGAAATGAAAGAGCGGACAAGGGACGCTTGGATTTTCTTGCATAGCAATGCTGTTGAAAAATTACAGCACAGCGACGGTGTCTCCAGTGAAGAAGGAAGAAAGCAGGGAACTTTGGTTTTGACGTGGGAAGCTACGGAAGAATATCCTGAAACAAGAGTTGTCGTTGATGTCTGCGGATTGAATGCAGAATGGAAACCAATTATCGCTATTTCAGCTTCTGACATTGCTTTTAACCTTATGCCAATTGACCCTGAAGACATCTACTTCTTGAAGATGGCAGAATAATTTGTCTTGAATCAAGTCAGAGCATAATGTGTACTTCACATTGTGCTCTGGCTTTTCTCTCTATATATCTTTAATTTATACATCTATTTCTATCTAGTATCGTTATTTAAAATTTTTCTTGTTTCATTAATTTATTTACAATTTTCATTATGCCACTCTTCCATAGCACAGTTAATAATATTTCCCTCATAGCATTGCTCATTATAATTATAACTCAATAGTTTTTTATCATCATCTGTTAAATTGCATTGGACATCTCCATCAACTAGAATACATTGATTAGAACCCTTATTTGCTTTATTGCATAAATTAGATGCTTCGTTCACAACATCTCCCATCCACACTACATCATTTATAGAGCTACCTGAATAACCAGCTTTAACCATCAATGCTCTTCCATATGCTAATCCAATTCCAATAGAGATAGTTTGTATATTCTTCTTTTTTAGTTTATAATTTAATATTTTTATCAATGAGTTGATTTTTGCAGAACAAGAAAACATTGCTTGAAGTTGTGATTTATATCTAGCATTAAATATAGCTGAAACACAATCTCCAACGATATTAATTTCCTTACAATCTTCAAAACTATTTATAACTGCTACTACTTCGGAAATATAACTCCTATATAATTTTGCTAGAGTTGGTCTCTTGTGTTCATCTGTTAAATCTGATGAATCTCTTATATCAACAAATAAAGCACCAACTTTTATGTAAAAGCCATTTGTAAAGGTTAATTTATCTCTACTTGGTATTTCTTCTAATTCTTCAAAATCTGTATTACTTGCATTTAATATATCATCTATTCTTTTTGAACTTTTTTCTACATCATAATTAATGTGATTTGTTTCCATAGTATACCTCCATTATATAATGTTAAATAATTCACATATACAAAAAATAATAAATGAACTAATCAACAGTTTTATACTATAATTATATAATTTAAACTTATAATCACATATTTTTGAATTTATGTATATTTGCGAATTTATATCATTTATTAATTGTCCTTTACTTTCTTTTTCACATTTTTCTTTATAACTAGAATAGTTCATACTTGCAATGCTACCAAAAAATAATAAAGAATTTGTTTTTAGTTTATGTTCTCTATAAACTTTGCTATCAATTCTTCCTATCAAGGCTAATAGCAGTAATATTAGACAAGATATAGCTGATAAATACATAGCAACTAACATAAATATTGAGATAACTTGTCCAAAATTTAATGTTATTATGTCTTTGATTGCAATATTTGAGACGTCCTTAAAAATATCAGGTATGCTTTTCGAAATTACAAATCCAATGAATACACCTACAAAAGCTAATATAAAGGATATTTTATTATCTATATTTGAAATCCAGAAATTTACTAACTCTAATTTTTTAAATGAATCTTCTTTTGTATCAGTGGTATTTCGTTCATACATTATTATTAACCTCCATTACATATTTTTCTATTTTTTCTAAATCCTCTTTGTATCTTTCTACATTTGTATTTTCGGCATGATTTTCTATTCTTTCGTTTATTGCATCTTTAAGTTTAAAAACAATATAATTTTGTTTTGCCCAAAGAATAGTATCTTTTTCAACATTTATCCAATAACCATTTTCTCTTGCCATAACAATCATTACATTATATGCTTCGTTATACATTCCAAAATAGTTATATATATAAATTAGGCTACAATCGAAGTCTCTTGTTATTTTATTTTTTGAATAATTAAGTTTTTCTCCTAATTCATATATTATTTCAATACACATTTTCCAAAAATCTATCCCCATATTTTTTGTATACTCAGGTTTACAAAATCCATATTCAAGATATCCACCAACTTTATAGTATAGCTCTTCAATCTTTGTTTCAAAATGAGATACATCTAATTTTATTTTTTCTTTTTCTTTTTTGATTTCTAGTTCCCTATTTTTTAATTGTTCTTCCATTTTAGCTAATTCTTTAGTCTTTTTTAAGGCATTATCATATATGTTCTGAATATCTATATCACTTTCAGAAAAACTTAAAGTATTTTCTGGTTTAATAGGTTTTCCAAGTTCATTTGCTATATCAAGATAAAAATCATTAGTAGAATAACCTTTAAAATATTTATTTGATTTAGATTTTATTATTGGTGTCCAAATATTAGTAGCTTTTAGTTCTTGACTAATACTGTTGTAGACATTTTCCGATATAAAGATTTGCCCTCCTTCAGCTAAATCTGAATATTTACTAGAATAGTTTGTAACCTTTCCAACCCATACACAATCTGTTTCATTTTCTTTTTGGTCATTTTCTTCAACACCATACATTCCAACTTTAGTTACTAATACTTTACCACAATCTATTCCAATACCACATTCTATTCTTTTATCATTCAAGTTGCTTTTCAGATGTTTATTTAAACTAAAGTCAATAATAGTTTGTATACTTCTAGCACAAAAGATAGCTTTATCTGCTGCTGAAATAATATTTTCATTCTCATCTTTTTCATCAGTAAAAACTCCCATTATTCTATCGCCTAAAAATTGCCTAGTTACACCTCCATTATATCTAACGCATGCTACAACTGCACGCATAAAGCTTCTATAAACTTTTACCATACTTTTCATTGTACTTGCATCTGTTAAGTTAGTGGATTTTCTTATATCAACAAATAAAATAGCAGCATCTATACCATATGTTTTATTTGAATCTGTTAAATCATTTGTAGTAGGTGGTAGTTCTGTTTTAATGTCAATATTTTCAACTTCTTGCTTTGTTATTGTTTCTAGTCTTTTATCTATATTATCAAATACTTCTTTATCTAGTCCTAATTTCATATCTATCAACCTTTACTTATATTTAATGATTTTTTCTTACTGCTTAACTTACTGCTTTTTATATTGGAAGTAAGTTTTTAATTTTAGTGTTTCATTAGCATACTATTTATATATTGTCATCATCGTTTATATCAATATGTTTGTTAATATCTTCTTCAGTTGGTAGCTTATCTAATATTTCCTGTGGTAATTCATTTCTAACTTCATAAGAAGTAACACCTATTGGAGTATTTGTACCTTTTAATGCCCACTCAACTGATAATTTGTCTTTTCCTTTACATAGCAATAATCCAATAGTTTGACTATCTTGTTCTTTTTTTAGGGTTTCATCAACTGCAGTAACATAGAAACTTAATTGTCCAATATAATCTGGCTTAAATTCTGTATTTTTTAACTCAACAACAATATAACATCTTAAATCTAAATGATAAAATAGCATATCTATATAGTAGTCATTGTTTTCAGTAGAAACTTTATATTGATTTCCTACAAAACTGAAACCTTTTCCTAGTTCTAATAAAACGTTTTTGATTTTTTCCATCATTGCATTTTCAATATCTTTCTCAATAACTTCTTCTTTAATTCCTTCTAATTCAAAAATGTATGGATCTTTTATTACATCTCTTGCAAGTTCACTTTGCATAGCAGGTAACTTATTTTCAAAATTTGTTAATTTTTTTGCTATAGCTTGTCTTTCATATAATTGTAAGTCTATTTGATGGTCTAGAACAGTTTTTGCCCAACCATTTTCTATGCATTTTTCAGCATACCAATTTCGTATGTTATCATCTTTAACTTTCTCTAACAATATACAATTATGAGTCCATGGTAATTTTGCCACTGCTGGTGGCAAATTTGATAAATCTTTATATTTTTCATAAAATTTTTTCATTCTTGACAAATTCCTTGTAGAAAATCCTGTTGAATCTGGAAATTCTAACTTTAAAGAAGTAGAAAAGTCTTGAAGAAATTTATTTCCATATTTTGTATTTTCACTAACTATCTTACCAATTCTAAAATATAGTTTAATTAGTTCTGTATTAGCATTTTCTTGCACTTCAAATCTTGTTTTCAAGATATCTTGTTTAACAAATAAAACTAAATCTTTAAAATCTTTATCTAATATACTATTTTCTTTCATTTGAAAACCTCCAAAAACAATAATTTTAATAGACTTTTGAATTTTGCCACCGCCAGTGGCAAAATTCAACTATTTATTTTTCGCTCTATTTCTATATACATTAGCAACATTTCTACAACTTGCTGTATCATAATCACTTTTTAAATTTTTTGCAATAAATGGTTTTAAACAGTGTTTACACATTTTTACTTCTTTTCTTTCATTAGTTTCATTGAAAGCTAGTATAAGTTCAATAGCTTGAAATAAAGAATTAAAGTTCCAATTTAAATAAGTTTTATCATTTTCAAAATTAAAACTGAAAGCCACATTGTTAGGGTTGAACATATTTGCATATTTTTGATATATTGCCTTTTTATCTTCATTTTCAGTCCAGTTGTTATTTTCCACCGAATTGAATATTCTATACAAAGCTCTAGACATTACAAGTATATTAGCGATTTTTTCTGTATAACATTTAGAAAATACTATATTGAAATCTTCGCCTTTATTAAAGTTATGTGCTAAATCTCCATTTGGATTATTATTTCCATATACATATTTTAATATATCTGGATTAAGCCCATGATCAAAATCTATTCTTTGTATATCATCATTACCAATGAAATATGGCTTTATATATGTACTAGCAGACATCTCATCAATATTAGAATATCCTTGTGTTAATGCTTTACCAGATGAAACAATGTGTGAATTTATTAGTCTATAAGTAAGTTCTCCGAACATTCCATATTTGTTTACAAAATCTAAAAGCATATCTTGATATTTCTTTTCTGTTGACATTAAATCACAATTAGCATCATTTATATCAGCATAATTCATTGCTTCCATACCAATTAAAAGAAAATCAACAAGAAGTTCTTTTTCTTTATCAAATATATCATAAATTTCGTAATCTGCTTTTTTATCTGGTCTAATATAATATTCATTATCTATTTTTACAATTTCATATTTTTTATATTTAGCCCAAAGTCCTTTATAATTAGGGTTATTTTCCTTAATCATTATATATCCTCCTAGTAAATACTTATAATTTTTTTAATAATTTCATAAAAGTTATTGACTTTCTAAAAATATTATGTTATTATTTTAGTACACTTAATTATTAACAACATTTATTATACATTATCATATACTATTTACATTGTACAACATAAAGTGAATAAAATCAATAATTTTTATAAATTTTATTTTGTACCACCTATATTAGTATTATTGTATCTAAAATTTAACAAGTATAAAAATCAACCAAAGGAAGGAGGAAAAACAGATGAAAGAAGATATTTTAAAAATGTATTTTGAAGAACATATGAAACAAAAAGATATTGCAGAGATTCTTAATGTAACTGCTCAATACATTTCAAAAGTTGTAGCAAAAGATGATAGATATGTAGATGAAAAGAGTTTAAGACATAAAGAATCTAGCAAAAGAAAAGTTGAGTATAACAAAGAATATTATTCAACATATGAAAGAAAGTACGATAAATCTTCTAAAGAGGATTATGATAAATTAAGAGCTTTATTAGATAGTGATGCAAGACAAATGTCTGTACATTCTTATGGTATTTCTAAAGATTCATATGTAAAATCAAATTTAGGTGCATACACACAAGATAAAAATGGTAATTTAGTATTAGATGATAATATCAATACTTCATATGCATTACCTAAAAAGTACAAAAGAAATGTAAAGAAATTATACAAAGAACAAGTAAGATAATAGACCACTTTAGTTGTGAGGTCTTTTTTTATTGCTTAAATTTAAAAGTGGAAAGGAGAAATGTATATGCAAGAATTAGCTGGAATTAAAGTTTATTCTTTAAAAGATGTTTGTAAATTATTAAAAATTGGTCCTAAAAAAGGATTAGAATTATTTAATAATAATGAATTTCCTGCTCAAAGAGTTGGAAGAAGTTGGTGGATTGAAGCAGATGCTTTTAAAGAATTTATAATGAAAAGACATGATTATTCAAAATCAGTAACATTAAAATAAAAAAAATGAGAACTTAGAAATGGAACTTCTAAATTCTCTAATAGAGATTACACCGAAATGCTGGGATATCTTTTCACTTTCTCTTTTATGATTATAACACAAAAGAGAAAAAAGCAACAAGATATCCCTTTAAATTTTTAAAGGAGGTTATGAAATTGAAAACTTTAATTGAAGGTAAAGATTATTCAGTACACGAATACATTACTAAAAACAAAAGGTCAGAAACAAATAAATTGATCTGTCCTATTTGTAGTAGCTGTAATCATAAAGAGTTCTGTAGTAATAGGAAAAAGCTATTCAAAATGAAAGAATGTGAGGATTGTAGTCAATGTGTAGATAAAGAACATTGTGATAAATTTTATATTTATAAGAAATATAAAGTTGAACTATTAACTAATGGCAGAAATTCTACAACTAAAGATTTTAATAGATTACAATTCAATGGAAATACCAAAGATGAAGCATTAAATAAAATGCTTGAATATATTAAAGATGTTTCTATTCATGGCAAACCACAGAAAGCAAAACAAACGGATGCTACTATTGTTTCAATATGCGAAGAATATGAAAATAAGAGAGTCAAAAATAAGGAAATTAAACCAAACTCATATAGCAGAAATATGCAAACTATAAAATCAATAGGTAATAATAAATTTGCTAATATTCCAATTCAAAATGTTACAGTAAATCAAATAAAACAATATTTAGAAAGTGAACGAGTAAAGTCAAATTCTTCAATAGATAAATATTATAGAAAAATCAAGAATGCATATAGTATAGCTTATGCAAAAGGTATTATTCAAAATAATTTATTTTTAATTGGAGATGGTATTAAAAAGCCTGAAAGTTTTAAGGAAGATAAAAAGGTTGATGCTTTTACTAGAAAAGAAGAATATATTTTAACAGAATATATAAAAACACATGAATCAAAATATAATCTAATATTATTAGTTGCATTATATACAGGAATGAGAATTGGTGAAATATTGGCATTACGACCAAGTGATATACACATTTCAGGAAATATTGGAAGTATTGACGTAAAAAGAACATTAACAAAGGATATTCACAATAAAGTAGTAATTGGAGATATTACTAAAACAAAAAATGGATTGAGAACAATAGATCTTACACCTTTAGCTGTTCCTATAATACAAAAAGCATTAGCACAATATAAAGAAAATAAATATGATGTATTGTTTTGCCAATCAGATGGAAAGTTATATACAGATGGACAAGTTAATTCAGCTTTTAAAATAATATGTAAAAATGCAGGACTTCGAGTTATAACTTTAAAGCATAAGAAAGTTGGAAAAAGCCAAGGTATTCACTATGTTAATTATAAATCTAGCGATAGCCATACACATATGCTAAGACATACTTTTGCAACAAGATGTATTGAATCTGGAATTGCTATAGAAGTATTACAGAAAATATTAGGTCATGCAGATATTACAACAACTATTAATACTTATGGATATATTTATTCATATTTAAGACAAAAAGAACTTAATCAAAAATATACAAAGTATATGCAAGATACAAATGCAATACTTGAAGAAAACTTCGAAAGATTTGAAGAAGAATATTTAAATCTTAAATAATAATTTACAATTAGAACTTTATATGATATAAAATAATAAAATTGGAACTTACAAAAAGAAATGGAATAGTTTGGAACGAAGTTCCAAATATAAGTTAATTATGAGAAAGCTTGATATTACTGGTGTAGATGTGTAAATTTAAATGTACATCTGCACCAATGACGTATCTGTTCGAACTAATAGAACAGAATTGATACAAAATCAATCAAAAAATAAAATCTGGTTGATTTTTTTGTTGCCTAAAAACAATATTAAAATCATCCAAATCAAAGGATGGCGGTTGAAATGAAGATAATTAAGCAATAATTAGAAAAAAATACTCTTACATATATTGAGCCACATATAGTTATTATTAAGAATATTACTTTTTTAGTTTTTAATTACTCTAATGATATGTATATCTCTAACTTAACTAAAAAAATAAAGGAGTAAAAAGTTATGAATAATGAATTATTAAAAACAAAAAACTTTAAGATTTAAGACTTTGACTTTTCCAATATTGCTTTAGTTTCTTCTATCTCAAAGCAACATTTATCAGGTCATTTTTTGTAGAAGCATTTAACTTCTCCATTGTTTTTTTGCCGTTTACAAAGGCATGCTCCTTTATTGTGTTTACATAATGAAATATTTGCATAGTCGAGAGTGCTATCTACTTTTAGCTTTTGCTCTAATCTTAAGTCTAACAAACTTTTTGCAAACATATAAGTTCTCCTTTCACAGTTGTAAAATGAATTTTGATTCTGGATATTACCTATGTTTAGCTACTGCCAAGCTAAATATATTTGACATTATATCATATAATATCACGAAAAGCTATAAAAAATTTGATACTATATTAAAAGAAGTTGATGAAGAATATAGAACCACACTTATAAACTTTGCAAAATATAAACTTGTAATGTTTGCAATGGCTAAACTTATGGAAATGAAATAAATAAAACAAAATAAAGTAGCTTTGTACTTGTTTAATAGTATAAAAGCGTAAAACATAGTAATTCAGGCAAGCTGCTTGCAATTTTATGTAAAACATGTTATTATATTAAGGTAAAATATTCGTAGCTATGCGAACAATAATAAGAATAGCAGGTTGTAAATTCTCATATTACAAATGTAAGGAGGAAAAAGTATGAACAACAATGAATTTAACATTCAACGGAAAGAAGATACCTTTTTTACTACATTAAGTTTTTTTATCCCTGATGAAAGTCTTACTACTTGTGTATCTTCAATACTTGAGGATGTGATAAAAAAATATTCAATTCCTGAACAAAGTATAATGGATATTCATTTTTTCAAGACTGAACAAGAAGGACAGAAACTTATATCAGTAGTAATAAAATATTGTAAATTTAATCCATACGAATTAAAAACTCTGGATGAGGCAGAACAAATTAGATTTGCATTAAAATTTATGGGGTATGCTGATAAAAATATTAAAAGTATATCCTATAGGAAATACTGGTCTAATTCAAACGAATTAGTTTGGGTAGTAGTAGTATCAGATCCTAATTATGATTTTGATCCAGATGAATCTCTTTCTGCAAGAGGTTATGAGATGAAAATATACAATGACATTAAAAAAGTTCTTGGCTTTTCGGTACATGTTGACTTTGTTTAAAATTCATGCTAAACTGCAATTATTTTATAATAGTTGCAGTTTTTTCTTTTTAAATTTATACTATTTGAAAATAAGTTTGAACGTTATTTATTGTTTTTTATTGCAATTTGTAAAAAATATGATATACTTTAATAAATTGATTGATATTTGTATCAATTGTCAAGAGAGCTAACGAGTTGTAAATATCTACGTCGTTGGCACCATTAGAACCTCAAGTAGTTCGTAAGATATGCTTGAGGTTTTAATTTATAAAAAATGCAGATTTTCCTAACATTTTTCCTAACACTTTTCAATTTTCTGTGTAAGTTAAGAAAATTTTTAAAAATATTATAAAAAGTTTATAATTTAATACATATATAAATTGGAGGTTTCAAATGGGAATAAATTGCCCACCATATACAATAACAGATAAAATGTTAAATTTCGCAACAAGCATAATGGAAAAAATAGGAGAAGCAAATTATTTTGAAAGTTTAAATAAATTTCCAGAATTAAGAAGGAAAACAAGAATACAGTCAATACATTCATCTTTAGCTATTGAAAATAATCAATTATCATTGTTTCAAGTTGAAGCTATAATAAATGGAAAAGCAGTTATAGGAGAACAAAAAGATATTCAAGAGGTAAAAAATGCATATAAAGCTTATGAAGAAATTGACAATGTGAATCCGTATTCTGTAGATGATTTAAAAAAGATACAAGGAATACTAACTTTTGCTATTGAAGATGATAGCGGAAAATTTAGAAATCGTGGAGAAGCTGTTTATGATGGGGATGTTCAAATATTTATGGTTCCACCTCATAGAATGGTTCCAGAATTAATGGGTAACTTATTTAGATGGATGAATAAAGTTAAAGAAAATGTTAATCCTTTGATTTTATCTTCTATATTTCATTATGAATTTGTATTTATACACCCTTTTTCAGATGGAAACGGAAGAACTGCTAGACTATGGCAAACAGCAATACTTGCACATTGGAAAGACTTGTTTAAATATATTCCTATAGAAAGTATAATAAGAAAACATCAAGAAGAATATTATACAGCAATTCAAAATTGTAATAATGCAGGAAATTCAAATGAGTTTATTGAGTTTATGCTTAAAGTTATAAATGAAGCTGTAGATGGAATGATTGTTACATCTAATCAAGAAACTACACAAGAAACTACACAAAAGACTACACAAGAAAAAATAATAAATTTAATTAAGAAAAATCCAGCTATTACACAAGTAGAAATGGATAAAATACTTGATTTAACAAGAGATGGCATATCATATAACATTAAAATTCTAAAAGAAAAAGGCATAATTGAAAGAGTTGGCTCTACTAAAAATGGAATTTGGAAAGTAAATGAAGTAGAGTAATGACAGATAATAATAATTTGAAAAGGCAGATGGTCTATTTACCACATTTTTATGTTAAATGCAACCAATATTGTTGCGTATTTACATAAATTATGCTATAATGTGTACTGATATAGGTAAGTCCTGTGTCTTAATACCTTTTTTCACTAATTAGTGAGAGGGAATTAACCTCTAGCTTTTTAGTTTAACTTATATAAAACCAATGCTTCAATAAAAGTGATAAGGAGGACAAATTATGTCATACGCTTTTGCAGGAGTTATTAACGCCAAATGGAATGAGGAGGTTGTGGAATATTTAGCTTCTAAATTTAATTCCGTTAATCCTCGGATTATAGTTCTATCTAAAACTGTGTTTATCAATGCAACTTTAGCTAAATTTGATAATGTGAGTTTTGTTATCAATGCAGCTGGCGAATGTCTCGAATTATCATTTGCAAAAGTTGATACAGATAAGATGGATTCTGTAATCCAAGAAATTCTAAAATGGGATGCGCTTACTAAATATCCATCTCGATTTTACGTAAAAGTAGATAAGGACACTTCACGTTCGATTTTGTTTGATACTGGCGTGCGTCAAGGACCTAAGTACTTTAAGAGATATTTTCACAGGTATGAAACTGAGATAATTCAAATTAAAGACGAGTAACAATCGTGAAGAAAAAAATAGTCGCTTACTGTATAGTAGGCGACTATTTACTTAATTTATTATCTTTCTAAATCCCATTCTTTTTCCATTTCTTCGTGTTTAATTTGTTTTTCTGGATCAAGGGGCTTCTTTAACAAATATAACGGATATTCCTATGTATGATTGTTACTAAAAAATATATAAGCATAATGGACATCTATAAGCAATATCTTAAAATAAAGGGGGAGTTTTATGAAAGTTATAACATTAAAAAAAGAAAAAATATTAAAAACAGCAATGGTTATAACATTTGCTATATTAATTTGTGGTTTTTCTACATCGTTTGGAATGCAGCATTATTATAAATTAGATTTTGTAACAGGATTGGTAACAGCAACCAATTTAAATGTAAGAAGTGGACCTGGAACACAATACCAAATTATTACGACTGTAAAAAAGGGAGAATACATAAGAGTATTTGCAGGAGTTGGAGATTGGTATATAGTTCAAGTAGAAGGAGACTTTGTTGGAGCTGTAAGCAAAAAATATGTAAAACCAATTTATCCAAGTTCAACTAATACAAACAATAATCAAAATAATCAAAACAATCAAAATACAACATCATCTATGAGTAATGATGAAAAAGAAGTATTTAATTTAATAAATCAACAAAGAAATAACAATGGGATTAATAGTTTAAAGATTGATGAAGAAGTACAAAGAGTTGCAAAAATAAAGGCTCAAGATATGGTAAATAATAACTATTTTTCGCATGAATCGCCAACATATGGAACTCCATTTAATATGTTGAGCAATTTTAAAATCTCATATAAAACAGCAGGAGAAAATATTGCAGCAAATTCAAGTAATAGTGGAGCAGTAACAGCATGGATGAATTCTTCTGGTCATAAAGCCAATATTTTAAATTCTAACTTTACTCATACAGGAATAGGCGTTGTTAGTAGTCAAAAATATGGAAAAATATTTGTTCAAATGTTTATTGGAAAATAATTTTTATAGTTGAAAAAACGAAAAAAAAATATTATAATATAAAATATAAAAAAATAAAAAAAGAGGGAAAAATATATGTTGTTTGCTGCACCAGGAGAATATAAAGCTTGTGGAATATTTACACCAAATCATTTTAAATTAATAATAATTACAATATTAGGAATAACAATTGCATTAAAATATACTATAAATAAAAGTAAAGAAGAAGTATATAAAATAATTAAACACACAACTATTATGTTAATATTTTTAGAAATAATAAGAATAGTTTTTTGCTTAAAGTATAATGATATAAAAGATGTTAACACATATCTACCTCTATATTATTGTAGTTTATTATTATATGCAGGAATACTTAGTTCATTTTGTAGAGGAAAATTAAAAAGAATGGGAGACGTGTTTTTAGCAACTGGTAGTATAATTGGAGGAATTGTATTTATAATATTTCCAACAACATCATTACTTTCATATCCAGCAATGCACTTTATAAGTATTCATAGTTTCTTATTTCATGGAATAATGGTATATTTAGGAATATTAATAAATAAAACTAAATATATAAACTTGCAAAAACAAGATATTATTTATTTTGCAGTACTAGTAGGAGTTATGTGTCAAATTGCATACATAATTAATAAAACATGCAATAGTAATTTAATGTTTATATCCTCAAATTTTCCAGGAACACCAATAGAAATAATTTATAATTTATCAGGGAAATTATTTACGCCAATAATGTGTATTGCTCAAATGTTTTTACCATTTTATATAATTTATGGTTTAACAATATTAATAAATAAGCGTGAAATAAAAAATAAGGAAAATAATACACAACCAATAATAGAAAGTGAAGAAAAAGTAGTATGTTATCAATTCAAGGAGTAAAAAATAGATTACCACAAGAATTTGTAGAAAAACTATATGAAATGTTTACACCATTAACTGTAGATAAAATA
>CAKPKZ010000026.1 GCA_934167435.1 uncultured Clostridia bacterium
GGGAGCTGTATGAAGTGAGAGCTTCACGTACAGTTCTGATAGAAGCTTGAGGGGAGGTTCCTCAGGCTTACTTACTCTTTAACTAAAAGAGGAAGCAAAAAGAAAAAATAAAAGCTCCATTAATCCTAGACCGCGAATAAATCGTAGCCGTTAAAACAGATTAACAGAGCATATATTAAAATATCTAAAGATATTTATAATCTAATTATATGTAATTGTTTATATATTATACTAAGTTTTTAAACTTTTGTCAATTACATTGTATATTTAAAAATATTCGCTGTCAAGAAATTTCAAAAAAATTTATAAATATTTTGAATAAGATGTAAAAATAAATTTTTCCTCTACATAGAAAAAGCAGACTTGCTTTTTCTAATTCACTTCATTTTAAATTATGATATAAAACAAGTTGATGAAATGAATAGAGTAGTTATATTCTTTTTATATTAAAATTTAATATAACTACCTTCTAAGAAAAATCTGAGTTAGTATTTTTGTTTATATATAAAGCATTTTTTGAAAAAAGAGCAACAAAAAAGCTAGTTGTTTAAAACTGACTTTTGCTCATAATTTTTTAGAATAATTTTTATTAAATTTATTATTTTTTACAAACATTAATTCTTTCACAATATTGTAATATTGTAAAATAATTTATGTAAAATATTGAAAATTATGTAAATATATGATAATATATTTATATTGGTATAAATCAATTAATGTATAATGGATGTAGAGAAAGCTTAAATTTATTTTTGAGTTTTAGGTCAGCACTACAAAATCCAAAATTATTGAGGAGGTATTATTATGCAATGTACATCGAGTTATGGCACATTGATTATTTCTGTTTCTGACACCGCAAAAGTCCACCCGTTAGATAAACCGATTGATTACAAAGAATATGCTGAAGTTGTAGATGTTAATCTAAAAGCCGTTGAAGGTATAGATATAACATGGTTTGATGTCGCAGATGCAATGTGTGATTGTTTTCCACATCTGCGCAATACAGGTCTAAACCTACTAACAAAATCTATTATGGTTCATTTAACAGTAGGTAAGAAAAAGTATAACTTCAGAATATACTATGGTGGTTCTAAACAGGCATATTTGAATCAGATTGTATTTGCAAATAAACTTTAAACAATAATTGTATGACCAAAAAAAGAGTCTCTATTGTATAAGTAGAGGTTCTTTTTTTATAAAAAATTACTATTTTGTAAAATAAATTTTACTTTTATCTATAAAAATTATAATATAAGTACAATTGAATATCAAGAAGAATTATAGGATTTTATTAATGCTAGATAAAAATCCTATTGATAAAAATCCTATTGATGAAAATCCTATTGATGAAAATCTAAAAGATACTAAACCATTAAAATGGACTGGGCTTATGAATAATTACAAGGATTCAGCGGAAGAAATAATATTTAAAGAATTAATTTATTGCTAATCAATGCTAAAGAGCAGAGATATTTAATTATGCTCTGCTCTTGTAATTTTATAAATTATCTTTTATTTCTGGAAATAAATCATATAGATTATATCCCAACAAATTATCAAAATATGCCTTTAATTTATATGTTTCTGTTACATGATATTGGGTGTTAGCATGAGCTCCTCTTCTAATCATAATATCAATTAACCTTTTATCTATTGTAAATACTTTTCCACCTTGTGGACACATTAAATCACATAGGTTTATTAATTTTTCTTCTATTGTGTATTTATGCGTTTTTACAAACTCTGCTATAGAAGATTTATCTTGTAGATTTGGAACTCCTCCAGCTGTGCAAATAATGTCATTATTCAAATATGAATGTGTTATACATATATTACAATATTCTTCATCATACCCTTTATCTTTTAAATAGTTATATCCACTTATCTCATGTCCATGAGATTCTCCATTGTATTTGCCAATATCATGAACATATCCTAGTGTTATTGTTTTATCAATATCTACATTATACCCTTTTTCAATTAAAGCTTTAGCAATTTTTCCTGCTGTATCTCCTACACAAATACAATGGTCTATCCATCTATCACTTTGAGATATTCCTCTAAAATTTTCTAGCATTTGTAACGCTAATTCTTTTGTCAATTTCATATATTTCTCCTTACATTTCATATTCTGTAATTCCACAATTACTTGATCCAAATTCTTGTATCATTCCATCTTTTGGCAATTCATTAAAATAAAAATATACTGCTCTTGCCACTCCACCATGTGTTACTAAAAGAATATTTTTATCTTTATATTTTTCCTTTATTTCATCTAAAAAATTTTTAATTCTTTTAAATAAATCTTGTATACTTTCTAATCCTTCTACTTTATTTTTAGAATAATAATTCCAATAATCAGTATAATAAAACTCTCCAAGTTCTTTACCTGTATATATACCACAGTCTCTTTCTTCAATTCTGTTATCAAAGATTACTGGAACATCATTTACATTTATAATATTGCAAGTATGTCTAGTTCTTAATAACGGTGAACAAATAATTAAATCAATATTTAAGTTTCTAATAATTTCTTGTGCTTTTTTGGCTTGTAATATTCCTGTTTCATTTATATCTTCATCTAATTTTCCATTATACTTTTTTTCAATATTACAATTTGTCAATCCATGTCTAATTACATATAATTTCATTTATCTTCTCCTAACTTTTTAAATAAATCTTTATATATTTTATCAACATTTAAATAATTAACCACTGTTATTTTATGATTATTTCCTGTTAGTTCATAAGATGTATCTTCATTAATATTTGGACAAGTAACTTCTTCTGTTTCAAACCATTCTTTGTTTATCATATAAGCTATAACACTAATATCCCAAATAACTCTTCTTTCTTGAATACCATGTACACCATCATTATAAAATCTTTGGCATAAATAATCGCATAATTCACTTTTACCCTTTAAGAAATGCTCTAATTCATATATTGAAGTTCTTAAATTTGATGCTACATTTTTACAAGGTATAATGGTTAATTTTACTTTTGATTCAAAAACAGTTCTTACAGCTTGTACATCTTGTTTAAAATTAAACTCTTTATTATTTTTACTTAAAAAACTATGTCCTCCAAGCCAAACAACTTCAATCCTATCTACTATTTTAGGCTCTTTTCTTATTGCTAATGCTACATTTGTTATTGCTCCTATTGCTAAAATATAGATTTTATCATTTTTATTTGCTATTTCAATGATTTTATTTACTGCATCATTTTCTTCATTATATCCGTTTATCACATAATCTGTTGAACCCTTAAATACTTTATTAGTCCAGTCAAAATTTAGCCAATTACATATTTTAATAATTTCATTATAGCTTTTATCTGTTCCCTCTTCTATTGATATATTATTATCATGATGATATGGTGCTACTGTAATAGCTTCAATATTGAATTTGTCTTGTGATTTTAGTAAATATGCAAGAGCAAATTGGTCATCACATTCATTGTATATATCTGTATCTAAAATAACATTTATCTTCTCTTTTTTATAATTAATTATAAATTCGTATATTTCTTGCCAATTATGGACTCTAGTTAATGAGTTTTCATTTCTATTGTAAGGAGTATCCATAAGTAACGTTTTAATTCCACTTTTATCAGTTGCTAAACAAATTCTTTCTGAATCATCTATTAAAATACTAATATTATTATCTAAGCAAATATTTGCTTTTTCTTCTAAATTATAAGCATTAGTAAGTATTAAATTATCATATTCAATGTTATATTTTTCCAACCAATCAATAGTCATTTTATATGGATCAGAATATTCTCCATTATCTCTACCACTTACTATATATATTTCATACCCATTATCTCTTAATTTTTTTATATACTCTGGTGCTTTATCTATAACGCTTAAATTATTTGCTATTCTTTCTATATTTTTGCTATAAAAGTCATTTAGTTCTTCTTTTGACCAATCAAACATTCCTCTTGTTATATAATTCTTTTCATCTATAATCCCTGTATTTCTTAATTCTTTATCGTGACTTAAAAATTCTTTTAATAATACATCATTAAAATTAGATATTACATTGTCTATATCAATACCTATTTTCAAATAACTCACCTCATCGGAATTATAACAATAAATTCAATATTTTTCAACAATAAAACGTCATACCTTTATCTTTTAATGAACTTATAATTTTGACAATTCACATGAAATATGATATATTTTATTTAGATACATTTTGTATTAGTTTTTTTGAAAGGAGGGAATTATATGGACAAAGAACTTGATATGTCAAGAGGCTTTTTGCCATTATTTGAAGAGCGAGAAGCACAGATTGAAGCTGAGAAAGAAGATGCAAGACTTGCTGAAAGCATTAGAAAAACAGATGAACATATTCAGAAATTCTTAGCCGAACACCCCGAAATATAGTCCATTATTCTCTTTAAAAAGCTCCTCTTGTTGAGGAGCTCTTTTCATATTTAAAATTACTTTAAATAATTTTTTTAAGTTCATATATAAACATATCTTTATCATATTTCATAACACACTTAACATAGTCTAATTGATTCAAATTTTTCTTGCTATATTCCTCTATTGTTAATTTAGTTGTTTGCGAATAAATTTCTGCCCTTGGCTCATTAAAAAACATTAATGTAACTTTTACATTATTTTCATTTTTTGTTATATCAGCCACTAAACCAATTCCAACATACATGTTTTTACCTAATGATTCATCGTTTTCAAATTTAAAATTCTTCAATTTATCCAATTTTTCTTTTGGTAACTGTGCTTTCAATTTTTCTAACTTGTCCTTATCTTTTTTTGCTATTGGAACAACTACTGCACAAAACACCACAATAACTATAAGTGCTACAATTAAGAACATTAGTAAGTACATTGGGGACAATATAAAACTTCCCATTTTCCATCTCCTCCAATTTTTTATTCTTGACTATTTATAAATCTACTAAAGTTTTCTGTTTGATATGAAATATTTTTTTCATTTAACTTAGCAAATAATTTATATGATCTTCCATCATTTACCTCTATACTAATTCTTTTTATTTTAGGATTTAATATTGCATAATTTTTAATTGTAATCCTTTTTATATCTTGTTTTGGTATGAATATATAGTGTTCTTTATCAAGACTCATTTTAGCTATATTTTGGGTTAATACCATACCTGATTGTTGTAAGAAAAACATACCTATTCCTTTTTCAGTTTGGTTTATTAATAAACCATCAAATGGGTAATTCATACCACCTCCACCTCTATTTATATCTGTATAAGCTACAAAAATAGTATTATTTGCTCCATATCCATCTACGCTTTTAAACAAAGCTATTACCTTTTCTAAAGTATTAAATTCTTCCATCTTTTTACCTCCATATTTTTATATTACAGATTTTCTGTTATAATCTGTGATTTCATTTCCTAATTTTATGTATAATTCCTTTACTTCTAATTCTTTATTCTTTACTGCTTCTATTTCTCTATTAGTAACTCCTATAAATTCTACAAATTCTACTTTTCCGTTTGGTGTATTTAGTGTTTGAAACTTGCCATCAGGAACAGTTATAAAACCTGTAATATTTGATTGTTTTTTTGCATCAATTCCTGCAGTTTGTCCTGTATATAAATATTCAAAAGTATTAAATATTTCACCTTTAGTAAATGTAATTCTTGCTATAGTTTGTAAAATTCCACATATACATTTAATTTCTTTCTCTTCATCTTCATAATTATCTTTTTTTAGTTTAAAAGTAAATTCCATTCCATACCCACTATATTCTGGATCATCAGTTTCTTTTTCATATAACTCTGATAATCCGTAAGTTACAAAATGCCAATAATCACCTCCATCGTATATACTAATTCCATCTAATGGGTCATTCCCTCCAAATTTCCAATTTATGAGTGTCCCATAATGTTTTGGATTTTCTTGGTTTGGATAAACTCTATTACATTCATTTGTTATAGCATCCCAACCACTTGAATTTAATTCTTCTGTTTCTTTCAATTTAAATTCCTCCTATCTATAAATTTAATTATATCTAACAAAATATAAATTATTAGTTCATTTATAAATTAAACTTTAAGTATCTAATGAAATATCATACCAATCTTGTGTTTTACTTATAATCCATTCTAATCCTCTTCTTCTTTCAACAACAACACTTGGATTTAAGTTTCCGATTGATGTTTCTGGTTTTATTCTTTTTTCAACACAAGCCCAATGATATCTGTAATATAAATCTAACATATCTAAAATTTCATTTACACTTCTAAGATTACATTTATTTTTAAAATCCTCATATGAATTGCTCTCATTAAATAATTGTATTGCATAATTACAATCACATACGTCACTTGCATCAGATATATCATCTACTAACCCCAATGCCCAAACTAATGACCAATATGTTTCATATTCCCAGTCAATATCTATTGCATCTTGCATTTCATAAGTTCCGTCTAATATTTTTTGTTCTTTTTTATTTAAGCATACATCTACATTAAATTTTTTTAGCAATTTTGAAATAATTCCTACTGATTCTTCATATTGTCCATTATTAATATCACAGGCAAGTTGTATTACTAGAAAACTGGCTAGTGCTCTTTTACAAATTTCGTCCAAACTTTTTAATTTTACTTCATTGCTTGATTCTATACAAGGTAATTCTTCGTAACAAGCAATATTTTGTTTTTTTATTTTTGAGTTTGAATTTGCTCTTCTAATTATTTTTTCTGACTGCGAATCTTCAATTTTTCCTTCTTTTTGAACTTTTGATTGTTCTGTTTTTATTTTATTAAATAAACTCATATTTTTTAATTCCTTTCATTCGATTTTTAATTTTTACTTGTCTACACTTTTTGCTTAATAATTTAACCATTTGTATAAACAACAATTATTGACCAATTTGTAATAAAACTTGATGGTGAACAACTCCATTTCCTTTTTTTAAATATTTTATATCTTCTCCACCACCTAAAAAGGTCTGATTATTCTAATTATTAACTGAATTGATTATTTCCTCTAAATCATCTAAACCAAGCTCAACCAATATATAATTCTCCGAACTGCCTACTGCCTTTTTCTCTAGATCTTTAAAAGCTTTAAAATACTCTAAATCTGCTATAATTTTATTTTTAGTAGTACTACATATACATAATCTATAGTTCTCAACTTTTTTGCCTTGAACTGCATATTCAAATTTTTTAGGCAATAATGTTAACGTTTCTTCTGTGAGTGTACATACACCTACTATAGAATTATCTTTTTGATAAAACTGTGGTTTTGCTTCATAATACTCCTCTTCAGATAGCTTTTTATATTCATTTTCTTTTTTTAAATCATTAAATTTTTCCATATTTTCCCTCACAATCTTTTAAATTATTACTATTTTAAATTTACAAAATATTTTTAATATCGTTTGATTTTTTCACAGATTCAACTGGTATTAATTTTGTGGTCATTTTTTCAATATTTCCAGATATCATTATAAATCCTCCTCACATTCTTCCCACAATAATTTACAATAAGCATTATTAAAATCAATATTTTCATAATCTTCTATAAATTTAGGATTAATAATTATAGCTTCTTCTTTATATGGATGTAATTTTACTTTTTTATTAAAAAGCATACCTAATGCACTGTAATAAATCATTTGATTTGATATTCTTACTGCTTTATTTTCTTCAGATTCAGGGATATTCTCTATGCTTATATCTGGTCGTCCAAATTTGCGAAGTCCTCTTGTATGCAACCATATATTTCCATCTTCCATTTTCGAGATTAAATTTTTAACATGTGAATATACATCAAGCTCTTTTGAAAATATTTTTTCTGTAAATTCTTCTGCTGAATATAGTGAAAAAGTTTGCATATCTAAAACGGCAATTGCTCCTGTATCTAGAAATGCTTGTACAACTCCTATTGTATTTCGCAAATACTTTAAATTATCATCTTGTGTAATTTGTCCATTTACAACCGCCCAAATATTTTCTTTCTGTATCTTTTCATATAATTCTGTTTGTTCCTCTTTTAGTAATTTTCCTAAAGTTCCTCCTATTAAATTATCCATATATTCGCCATGTTGTTCTCGTGTAAGCATATTCATATTTAAACCTTCTGGAATTTCGTCTAGGTTATGACGTTCTCTTGAGATTTCTAGTTCTTCTTCTTTTGCTCCAAATATAACAAAAAACATTAGTGGTCGATAATTAATATCTTCATAATATGGTCTTTCGTAATTCATAGACATTTCCTCCTATTCTTCAAATTGTCTGTTCCAATTTTCAATAAATTCATACAATGATGAAGCTTTACAATAACTATCTTTTAAACCTGTAGTACAACAATCTATTGCGAAATATTCCTTGGTAATAAAATTATAACAGAAATGATTTCCTCCTAAATCGCCACCAAAACAAAAACAATTTGGATAATACTTAAAAATTTCATAATCATTATTATAATCTATAAGTTCTTCTAATTTTATAAATTGCATATATGAATTTTTGCCCACATTTCCTTCTCCACCATTGTGCTTATCCATAAATTCTAAATAATCATTTGGTAGTTGCATACCATTTATTTCTTTTATATCATAATCCGTGTTTTCATTAAATTCAAACTCTGTAAATAATTCGTCCATCATAATAACCACCTTTCCATACTTTTGTATATTTATTCATCTGAACCATATGATATTATTAATATTCCATTTTGATAAACTAGACACCAAGTTCTAAAATTAATATAAAAAGGATTTACAGTGCATCCCGTGTTGATATGATTTCCTTCTTCTTCAATTGAAGATATCTTAATATAATTACCTAATTTACTTTCAATCTCACTTATATATTTTTCTAATTCGTTAATTGATTCATCATTTAATTTATCATCATATATTACTTTAAAGATTTCTATAAATGCTTTCATATGATTTTCTATTTTATAATCCTCGAATAATGATTTATTCAGATTTGTTTTAAAGTTATTGTTTATAATGCTTATTATATCTTTATTAGTTGTTATATCATTTTTTATAGAACAATATTCAAATCCTAAATCTGCAGAAATTTCGTCGTCTCTGCCTAAGTATTTTCTATACAAACTTACCAAATTTCTTCTATAATCTTCTTTTGCAAATATTTCTTCTATTTTAAAGAAAATGTCTTCGTTCACTAACTTATCAATATCATAAAAACAACAAGAACCATATGGATTAAGTTTTGCTGATTTATTTAACTTTCTTTCATAACAACTATATATAGTGCAATTACATGATGTGTACCCTAATATATTTTCTTTTTTTTCGTTAATATCGTACATTTTTCGATAATCTGTTACCTTAATATTTTCATTACTTATATCTTCATCTTTTTTAGCTCAAATCACCTATTCAATATGTATATAATATTTTCTAAATATGTTTTATTTAGTTCTAAAAATCTATCCACATCTTCTTCAGACATATTATTTTTTACTCTTAATTCGTAAAATGTATATCTTATAATATTTTCATTTTCAATTATTTTTCTATTTATATAATCAGTTACAAAATCTAGTGTCATATCATCACTCCATATATTTCCTAACTATAAGTCTTAAAACTCTCGTTTTAATTGTATCTTATCATAACATTTTACAATTATCAACAAACCAAACCAATATTCTAAAAATTATTTTTGGGTCAAAATAAAAAGGGCAAGATTGCTCTCACCCACGATTTAGTAATTTATATATATGAATTCATAAATTCATACTTATATTAAATTAACATAGCCTTAAAGTCAATGTAATTTAATTATTTTTGTTGTTTAGAACATTCTATTATCAATTATAAACTTTTCTAATATTTCTCTATAATATTTAAGTGTTTTACTTGAACATCACTCTAGATTTTTGGCTGATAGAAACATTTTTAATAATTTATCATTTGAACTCCTATCTGCTATTAATTTTTCTTTATCTATTATTAAATTTATTTCTACATTTTCTAACTTATCTTGTAATGTCGTTTTTAATTTTTTCAATTGATATGGAGTTAAATACATTACAATATCTTTCATTATTTTGTGCATAACTTCATTTTTTATCAATAGGCAATCCCCCTTTCTTTGCACGAAAAAAGAAGTACTTGCTTTTTACAAATACTCCTTATAATTTATATTCAATTAATTTTTAGAAACTTTTGTTCTTTTACCATATTGTAATATTGTAAAATAATTTATGTAAAATATTGAAAATTATGTAAATATATGATAATATATTTATATTGGTATAAATCAATTAATGTATAATGGATGTAGAGAAAGCTTAAATTTATTTTTGAGTTTTAGGTCAGCACTACAAAATCCAAAATTATTGAGGAGGTATTATTATGCAATGTACATCGAGTTATGGCACATTGATTATTTCTGTTTCTGACACCGCAAAAGTCCACCCGTTAGATAAACCGATTGATTACAAAGAATATGCTGAAGTTGTAGATGTTAATCTAAAAGCCGTTGAAGGTATAGATATAACATGGTTTGATGTCGCAGATGCAATGTGTGATTGTTTTCCACATCTGCGCAATACAGGTCTAAACCTACTAACAAAATCTATTATGGTTCATTTAACAGTAGGTAAGAAAAAGTATAACTTCAGAATATACTATGGTGGTTCTAAACAGGCATATTTGAATCAGATTGTATTTGCAAATAAACTTTAAACAATAATTGTATGACCAAAAAAAGAGTCTCTATTGTATAAGTAGAGGTTCTTTTTTTATAAAAAATTACTATTTGCGCATATAATTAACTTTTATTTTATATTTCATTTTGATAATACTCTTTACTCATAAATAACACGGCTTCTAAGCAATTTTCATTATTGAAATAAAAATCGATTCCAAGTTTTTCAGAAGTATAATCATTACCTTCTTCTGTACTCGTTATTGTAAAATCATCACTTATAGACTTTAAATTTTTTACTTTAAATTTTTCAAAATTTATATCATACGAAATATCATTTAAAATAAATTTTAATGATTCAAAAAAATGAATTCCATAAAAACTATCCCTGGTATCAAAATATACTGAAATATTATCAAACTCACTAAATATAATAGTTTTGCCACTATCACCGTAGTTATTATATACCTGTTTTATATTTCCTAATTTTAGTTTAATGTCATTTTCGCTTTCGTGAAATTTTAACTTTCCAACAGAACAATATGGTATAAAAATAAGATTTTCCTCAAAATCCATATATATATCCTCCAATTCTATTACTATTTTCATTTATAATCAAATTATATTAATCTTCATCATTCCATATACAATAATACTCATTCTCATCTTGCCAAGGATCATTTCCCTCAGATGGACCTACATATACCACATTATTATTTCTAATTAAAATTATACATTGGTGCTCTGGTTCCCATGGACATTCACATTCAATTCCATAACCAATTTCATTTTTCATTTATGGAAATACATATAATGTTGGTTTCGATAAATATGAAATTAATTTTTTTCCTTCCTTATAACCATTCATTATCACTTCTAATGAATCTGCTATTTCTCCATAAATATCATCAAATGCTCTCCATTCATCATACATATATAAGAAAAATTTTTCTAAACCAGTCTGTATTTTATTACAAATATCTTGTTTATTGTGAATATTGTTATAATGATTTATACATCTTTCAGCATCAGTTTCTGTTGCACCATCATTAACAAAAATTATTACTTTCATTTCTCCACTAAATAATGATTTTGACTCAAATGTACCATTGGCAAACAACCCATTTTCTTCTATTTTTAAATTTTTTATAATAGACATAATTTCCCTCCTATTCAATCATATATTAATTTAATAATCTAATGCTAATTCTATAAGCTCTGCAAAATTTTTTTACTTAAATCAAACTCGGTTTACTCCAAACTTTTTAGAATAATCTTTTTTACTTAACCACTATGCAGAACCTTGTTGTGTTTGTTTTTCTCCTATTGGTATAGATTTTATAGACCTATTTATTGCTTATTTTTTCTTTTTTCATTAACATATGCCATAGTCTCTGGTGTAAATCCAACCTTAGCATTTGGACAATAATTACTAATAGTTAAAAGTAAATCATCTTTAGTATCTCTTTTTCTAGCATATACATTTATTTGAATATCACGCCCATCAATAGATGATAATTGAATTGTATGTGCAGTTACAATTCCATTAGTACGTGTAATATGTTCATATATTGCTAAAACATCATTTAATGCAACTATATTACAATACTTCTTTTTATCTGCAATAGCTTTATCTGAAATAATTATAAAATCATTTTCAAAAACAGGATTATCCAAGCTGTCTGCTAATTCTAATACATTTGGGTATTTCTTTACAAATTTTGAATTTTCTCCTTTTTTATTATCTACACCTTTCACAATTAGTATAATAGCTAATACTAATAATCCTAAAAATATAAGTAATGGTATACTAAATCCATCTGTTATAAAAATTAGTGTCATAAATAAACTTATTAATCCTACAAAAATTCCCAAACCTATAAATGTATTTCCTATTTTATTTAAATTTTTTATTAATTTCTCTCTTCCCATCTTTTTTACTCCTAAATTTTTATTTTTCATTTTGTTTTTTTATTGTTTTATAATTATTTAAATTTTCATAAGAATATCCTATCAATATATTTGGATTTTTCTTTGACATTTTTTCAATAATTTCAGAATATATTTCATCTTCTTTCATTTTTATTGAAGCTGTTGTATATTTTTTTCCATTTTTTAAATGTATTATAATATTAGATTTATTAGTTATTTTATAATAAGAGTTTCCCCATTTTGTTTTAGTATTATGTGAAATATATACCCAAGCAATATCAGAATACTCATTTGCAATCATGCCTATATCCATAGAAACAAAATATCTATCTAACAAAAGTATTTTTGTTTTTGAATATTCATTTATTTCAGGTTGTAATAATTCATTTTTAAAATCTTCTTTATCTATATGTTTCAAAGAATTTTTTATATTTATATATCCTCTTATAATAACTATAAAATAAAGTAATGCTATAATTCCTGCAACAATACAACATAGCTCTGCAATTACAATAATTACTGCATATGGTGTTAAAGTATTTTCATTTAAATATGTAGTACCAAAATACTTATTATAATTGAATCTGTTAAGATTTATATTATCATAACTTTCATTAAATTCATCTATAATTATATTTTCCAACTCATTTGATACATTAGCCAATCTTCCCAAAACTAAATACGAAAAATTATCTGGATGCTTTTCATGTTCATCACAAATTGTTTGGTATGTTGTTTTTTTCAATTGTACTATATACATATAATTATTTTCGTCATAAACAACATAATATTCATTAGTTGCACTGTCTATTGTTTCAACAGCAATCAAATATGGCACATCTACTATTTTTATATAAACAAATTTTCCTGGTTCTTCTTCATTGTTTGTTATAACTGTTGCATAGTTTTCAGCTTTCTCTAATAGCCCCTCACTTTTTCTGCTTTTATAGTAATGTGTTGTTATTACAGAAACTATTACTAAAAAAATGCATATTATAAAAATAATTATGCTTGATTTATTATATTTTAAGATTTTCTTTAGCATTTCTTCCCCCTTTATTTCTATATTTTTTTACTCTATAATTAAATTTACATTTCAGAATACCTTCACATCTTTATATTACAGATTTTCTATTATAATCTGTAATTCTATCTTAAGTATCTAATGAAATATCATACCAGTCTTGTGTTTCACTTATAATCCATTCTAATCCTCTTCTTCTTTCAATAACAACACTTGGATTTAAGTTACCAATTGATGTTTCTTATTTTATTCTTTTTTCAACACAAGCCCAATGATATCTGTAATATAGGTCTAGCATATCCAAAATTTCATTTATATCTCTCAATTTACAATTATTTTTAAAATCCTCATATGAATTACTTTTATTGAATAATTGTATAGCATAATTACAATCACATACATCACTTGCATCATATATATATCCATAAATGTATTTGAAAAGAAACGACACATTCCATTAGCTTGTCCTCTATAGTAATTTTCATCACTTGATTTATTAGTATTAACATTAACAATATTTCCATTAATATTTATTGCTATAAAATGCCATTACAGTTTATTTCATAATCTGAAAAATGTTTTTTATTTCATTTAATAGCATTTCATAATTGCAGTCTACACCATATAGTGTAATATTTTTTTAGATTTTTGGTTGTTCTGTTTTTGTTTTATTAAATAATCCCATATTTTCAACACATTTCATTTTTTATTTTAAATTACATGTTCCCATTTTATTTTATAAATATTGTCGTATTATTTTTACTGCTTCATTATATTATTTTGATTAACCATTTACAAGCTGATCATATATGTATTCACAAGCTTCAAATTCAGTTTCGAAAAACATATTCGTTGTTTTTACTCCTCTTTCGGAATAATATACATTCCATTTGCCATCTTTGTGTTCCAAGCAAAATCTTTCATCATCTCTTCCTTTGTTGTCCAAATTATATAGGAAATCTGGAACACCTGCTTTTTTTAGTTTTTTTCTCAATGTACACACATCCATCTTTTTTTTTCCTCCAATTTTATAAAAAAATTTTACAATAATATGAATGTATTGATTATTCTCAATTTTCTGTTTTATTTCTGATATAGGTATGTTTTGATATTTTCTTATAATCATAATACATTTTGCAGGAATGTTTGTTGTATTAATCTTTATTCCTATTATAGAATCTTCATTTTCCATTTATCTATCTTTTTCCTTTTTCATTATTTCTTTATATTCTTCTTACGTTAATATTTTTCCCACAAACCATAATGCAATTCTTCAAATCCAGCTTTATACATAATTTTACCATCTGGAGATGAAATATAATACAATGTTGGTTTATCTTCTCCATTTACTCTATATGTTCCTAATATGCATAAAACTCCTTTATAATTTATATTCAATGTTTTACCTTCCCAATATTCATAGTATTTCTTTGATTTTTATTACTTTTTTTAAATCAAATTTCTTACTAAAATACTCTATAATATTTTTCAATATATTTAATTTTTATGTATCTTAACACCCTGTTCATAACAAAAAATTAATAAAATCTCTTAAATATGGTTCTTCTATAATTCTTATGAATGTAGCAAAATGTGTGTTAATTCCATATTTTTCTTTATTTTCCTTGTTTTAAGTGTAGTTGTATACATTTATTCTCACCCTTCTTAACTTCTTTATTTTATAACCATTAATACTAATTATGTTTCATCATTTAAATTACTATTTTCTTTAATTTCTATTTTAGATTATATCACACTATGAACTTATGTCAAATTTCACTTTTTAAAATTACTCTTTATACAATTAACCGAAATCACTCCATAAACTAGTAGTAATATAGTGATTTAAGTTAATTATGCTAAAACATTAAATTATTTTTAATAATTCAATACTATCAACAAATCCATTTCTATAATACTTTTCACACCAATAGTCAAAATAATCCATATAATTCTTATCAAGTAAATCAAGTTGTATCATCACGTATTTTTTATTTTGAATTGGTATATTCTTTAATATCCTTTCAGTAATTTCATCATATTGTATATAATGTTTCTTATCTTCAGCATTTTTTAGAATTTTTCAGAATATAAAAAAATATGCTATTCTCTAATTTTCTTAGAAAATAGCATATTTTTATGTTTTTGAATTTCAATAAATTCTCTTGACTTTTTGCAGAATTGCAAAAAATATGGTCGAGGTGACAGGGATCGAACCTGCGACCTCATGGTCCCAAACCACGCGCGCTACCAACTGCGCTAC
>CAKPKZ010000027.1 GCA_934167435.1 uncultured Clostridia bacterium
TTAAATCTAATTAAATTATATTAAGTGTTTAAAAATATTGAAATCTAAGGAAATCCCCAGTTAAAAAAACTCATACATAACATTTTATAGAAATTGACAAGCTAAAAAAAGTATGCTAAAATAAAAATACAATTTAAGAGTTTATCTAGGAAAATTAATTCTAAGCGATAAAGAACAATTTTTTTATATAACATTGTTTACACGAAGTAAGATATATAAAGGGTCTTACAAAGGAGTCTTAAAAGAGTCTTTTGTAAGGCTTATTTTTATATAATAATACATAATGTATTAAATATTTTATTTAAAGAGGAGTGATATATATGAAATATTTTAAAAAATTATTAGGTGATAGAATATATTTATCACCTAGAAATAGTGAAGATTTAGAAATTTTTACGGAATGGTTAAATGATTTTGAAACAACAGACTATATAGGAAGAAGTGGTATTTTAACAACATTAGCAGGAGAGAAGAAATACCTTGAAGAAAATTATAGTCCTGAGGCTACATTTGTAATAGTAACAATTAAAAATGATAAAATGATTGGCACAGTATCTTTAGAAAAGATAGATAATATAAATAGAACTGCTACATTAGGTATTTTTATAGGAGATAAAAATTATAGAAGTCAAGGATATGGTACAGAGGCTATTAAATTGTTATTAGAATATGGTTTTAAATATATGAATTTATATAATATCAATTTAGATTTAATGGAATTTAATACTAGAGCGTTAAAATGCTATGAAAAATGTGGATTTAAAGAATATGGAAGAAGGAGAAAATGTAAGTTTATAAATGGGAGATATTATGATTGTATAAGTATGGATATATTGCAAGAAGAATTTAGAGGTGATTATATAAGAAATAAAAATATTTAATATAAAGTAGTAAATAGTTATCAAGAAAAGGAGAATAAAAGATGGATGTAGAAGAATATTTATCAAATTTTTTTAGGGGAACTAAAAATCCAAATTTAAAAGCCATGAAATTTTTAATGAATGAATTAGGGCACCCAGAAAATGAATTAGAAGCAATTCACATTGCAGGAACAAATGGAAAAGGCAGTGTAACTGAAGTGATTACAAATGTATTAATAAATGAAGGATATACAGTTGGAAAATTTATTAGTCCGCATTTAATACATTATAATGAAAGAATAAGTGTAAATAATAATAATATCAGTAATATAGATATGGAAAAATTAATAAATAAAATTTATCCTTTTATAGAAAAATACAATTCTGAAAATAGTATACCTGTAACATTATTTGAATTAGAAACAACAATGGCATTTCTATATTTTAAAGAAAAAAGATGTGACTTTGTTGTGTTAGAAACTGGACTAGGAGGATTGTATGATTGTACTAATATTATAAATAATACTCTTGTAAGTATTATTACATCAATCGGTTACTATCATATGCATATACTCGGAAACACTTTACCAGAAATAGCATATCAAAAGGCAGGGATTATAAAACCAAATTCTAATACAGTGATATTTAATCAAGAAGCAGATATTAATAATGTATTTATTACCGAATGTAAAAATAAAAACAATAGTATACATATTGTAAAAAAATCAAATATTTCTAATTATTCTTTTGATAATAATTTTCAATATTTTGATTATAAGAGTAATAAAAATTTAACTATAAATCTAAAAGGAAAAGTGCAAGTACAAAATGCATGTTTATGCATTGAGACATTTGAAATATTAAAACAGATGGGATATCATATTAGAGAGGAAAATATTATAAGTGGGTTAAAAACAGTTGTACATAAAGGAAGAATGGAACAATTGAATGATAAACCTATAATTATTTATGATGGTGCACACAACGAGCCAGCAATAAAGGAGCTTCAAGATATGGTAGAAATGTATTATCCTCAAAAGAAAAGGGTTTATATTATTTCGATATTAAAAAGAAAAGACTATAATAAAATGTTAAAGTTGTTAGCTAAAGATGAAGAGGCTTCATTTATATTAACCTCTGGAAATAATGATAATATCTATGCTTCAAAAGAGGAATTATATGATTGTATGAAAAAATTTACTGATATTAATAGAATAAATAAAAAAAATTTGTGTAATGCTGTAGAAGATGCAATTAATGGTAGTGATAATACAGTAAATTTTGTTATTGGTAGTTTTTATACATATGGTACTGTTATAGACAAAATACTAGAAATTAAAAATATAAAAAATTAATATAGGTGATATTATAATTTAGTATTGTGAATAATTATAAAAAATTGGTAAGAATTGCAAATGTTTTAAGTTTAGTTTAATTTGACTAAAACAACAAAGATTATTATAATTATAGTAGATATATAAGAGGGGAGGAATTGTAATGAATAAAAGAAGAAAAATAATAATTTTTATTTCTGTTCTTATAATTTTTAGCTTATTAGGTTATATATTTTTAGTAGCAAATAAAAATACAACAGACACCGTAAATACGGAAGTAAGTAAATTAAAAGAATTGCCAGTGCCAGAAATTACTGGAGGAGAAAGAGGAGAACTTGGAATAGATAAGAATATAAATGAGGCTACAATTGATGATTATCTTAATAGAGAAGACGCCGTTTATAGAGATATGAGAATGTTAGAAGATCCAGGTAATTATGAAAAGATTGGTGGAGATAGATTTTTATCTGGGTATATTGAAGGGTTTCAAGTAATACCTTTACCATATATAATTCCAGTTACTGGATTGCCAAGTGAAGTAGGAGATACATACACAGGTACTACATTATTTTACAATGATGATGGAAGGTATATAGCAAATTATGAGGAGTCAATGGAAATTATTGAGAAAATTTTTCCAAAGGACAAAGTAATCTTTCTAATGTGCGGCGGCGGTGGATATTCAGGAATGACCAAAAATTTTTTAGTATCACTAGGATGGGACGAAAATAAAATATATAATGCAGGTGGTTACTGGTATTATAGAGGCAATCATAGTGTAAATGTAAAAAAAGAAGTTAATGGAGTTATATCTTATGATTTTAACAGTGTTCCATATCACAATATAGAATTTGATAAATTAACAAAATCAGCTAATTATAAAGCACCTGTAATTAAAGTTACTGAAGTAAAAATAAATACTTCAAAAATTGAAATTGAAGAGGGCAGTTCATTTAAATTAAATGCAATTGTATTACCTAATGAAGCAACAAACAAAAAAATAAAATGGACAAGTAGTAATAATAATGTAGCAACCGTAACTAATGAAGGATTAGTAAAAGCAGTAGGAGCGGGAAATGCTACTATAACAGTTGAATCTGTTGATGAAAATAAGACTGCTTCGTGTAAAGTTACTGTAAATAAAAAAGAAGTAAGTACACGTATTAAAATAGATAATTTATCAAAAGAAATTGAGGAATTTTCATTATATAATCTAGAAAAAATACGTCAAGAATTTTCAATTGAAGAATATAACTCAGATGGTACTCCTAATATGAAGTATCATGAGATTACACCAGATGGTAGTATTGTAGTTAATAATTTATGGAGAGAAAATTATAATAAAGAGCAAGAAAAAATAGAACAGGCTATAAATAATAGAATAAGAATTATTAACAATTTAATAGATACGAAAAAATCTTTTATTATCCTAATTCATACTAAAGAGTGTGAAGAAAGAACATACTCGGTTTTAGAGGGTGCTGAAAAAATATTGAAGCAAAATAATTATTCATACTTCGATGTTGGTACTTCTGTAGTAGATGGAGATGAAACTCTTGAAAAATCAAAATTAGATTTGAATAAATTAAATGCAGGTTCTGTTGCTATTATAAAAAATGGAGAAATTTATGCAAGTATAAATCCAAATGTTGATTCAATTAAGAATGATGAAGAGACTAAAAACTGGTTAAGCAAATATATCGATATAGAGTAAATGGCAAAAAATTATATATATTCACTAGCAATTTGTTAACTTTTTTATTGACTGTTTATAAAGACCGTAAGTTATGCAACTTACGGTTTTTATAATTATGTATTATCTGTTTAAAATTTTATTTAATGCATCTTCAGCTTTTTTTACAAAATAGTTATCTTTTTCAATTGGTATTTCTAATTTCATTACCAATTTTTTTAATTTGTCCACTGTGTCAAAATTATCATCTGTTTCTATCTCTATTAAAGTATTATTATTTTCTATAAATTTTAATGCTAATTTAATTTTATCTTTATAATAAATTACATCGCTTTCTTTAATATTCATAATTTCATAATACCCAATTTCATTAAATAGGTTTATTCCATCTTTAATGTCCAATATGTCACAATTAATTGCTTTTTGGTTTATAATTTCTCCGTTTTCATTAATATTTTTCTTTTTGAAAGTTAATTTTTGAGTTATCTTATTATTGTTAACAATATATCTTACAATTATAGCCTTTGATAATATTTCTCTTGTTGTTAAATGTTCAATATCCAAATCTTTTGGAATTAAATAATAATCATCAAGCGTAAATTTTCTACCTTCGGTAAAGCCATTACTAGTTAAAAGTTTTATTAATTCATTATTTGTACAAGTAATCTTAATTGTAATTTCGTTTGCTTCCTTTACAGACATGTTTAACTCTCCTTATATTATTAGATATTATTTTATGTTATATTTTAACATTATCTATTGTATATGTCGATAGTTTGTGGTTAAATATTTTATAAATAATTAAGAGTAAAAGATTGGAGAATTTAGATATATGAACAATTGGAATAATTATCATAAAATTACTAACAATAAACCACCTAGTAAGAATATTATAAAATTTATAAAGAAATATAACAATTTAACAGGAAATGCAATTGATTTAGGATGTGGGGCAGGATGTGACACAATATACTTAATTGAGCATGATTGGAATGTTCTAGCAATAGATGCAACTAATGTTGAAAATACAATAAGAAATAAACTAAGTTGTGAAAGACAAGATAAATTTAATTTTCAAGTTCAAAAATTTGAAGAATTGCATTTACCAAAGTGTGATTTAATTATATCAAATAATGCATTACCTTTCTGTAACAAAGATTATTTTTATAATATGTGGAAAGAAATATGTAATAGCATAAATTCAAATGGATTTTTTGTTGGAAATTTCTTTGGATTAAAGGACGAATGGAACACAGAATCAGATAAAAGAACGTTTTTAAGTAAGAAGAATGTACTTGAATTATTTAAGGATTTTGAAATTTTAGAAATTGAGGAGATTGAAAAAGATAGACCAACCGCTTTAGGAAAGATGAAGCATTGGCATACTTTTGAAGTTATTGCAAGGAAAAAGGATTTTGACAACAATAAATAAGATTAGAGAAACAAGAAGAAAAAAGAGGAATTAAAAATGATAAAAAGATATAAAGAAAGTGAAATAGAAGAGTTAGCAAATATATTAAAAAAAGATGGCATTATAAGTGTTCCTACTGATACGGTATATGGAATATGTGCCAGAATAGATTCCAATATAGCTCATGACAAATTAATAAAGATAAAAAAACGTCCAATTGAAAAATCATTTCCTGTAATGTGTGCAAATGAAGAACAAATAAAAAGTATAGCTATTGTAAATAACATAGCAGAAAAATTAATTAAAGCTTTTATGCCAGGTCCAATAACATTAGTATTAAAGAAAAATAAAGATTTACCAAAGTATATAACAAACGGAAAAAATACAATTGCAGTTAGAATGGCAACGTCAAAAGCTATAGAAAAGTTAATTATAGAAACTGAAAGTCCAATATTTATGACAAGTGCTAATCAAAGTGGGAAGGCAGAGTGTTCTAATTTAGATGAAATAGAACAATGTTGTCCACTTTTAGATGGAATGATGGAGGGAAATATTATTTTTTCAAAGGGGAGTACAATAGTAGATTGCACTTCAGAAAAAATAAAAATATTAAGAGAAGGTCCAATATCAATAAATCATATAAATAATATAATTTATAGGAGGAAAATAAAACATGGAAAGTTTTGAGGTACCTAATAGATATGGAGAATTTGCAGTAGCAACTAGAGAAAAATATCACTAAAAGTGGGATTGCATAGAGTGATGTATGCTTTGATTATTGAGGATAAAAGAAGGTAAAAAGTGAGTTTAGTTTTATGATTAGAAAGATATTTTCAAATTTTATAAAAATAGTATTAATAATTTCACCAATTATTGTTTTATATATCAATTTTATTAATACATTTTGGGGATCTATATATAAATTAGATGTTAACACAGGAAATATTACGGTTATTCAAGAATTACTACATAAAGATAATATTAAAATTGAAAATTTAAACAATGTGGTTAAAATTGAACTATGTGGTCAGGGATTATGTAATTATGATAGTTTAGATTTTTATTATAGTGACGGTAAAATCAAATCAGTTAAATTATATATTAATAAACAACATTATTATATATACGAATACTTATATAAAAATACTTTTAATTATGACGACGTATTTAAATTTTCTATATTTATAAGTCTATTAACAATTGGCGTAACTATATTTGTTGAAATTAAAAAGAAAAAATCTGTAGATAATAAAAATTACAATCGATAAGGAGGAAATGTAATATGGAGAAAAGAATGAACAAAGAAGAATTAATAAAGTTGATTGAAAGCTTGAAGGTAAATAAAGAAGAGTATTGGATTTTATCTAGCGGGGCATTAGTTATACGTGGTATATATCAAGATGCCGGAGATTTAGATATTGCAGTTACTGAGAAAGGGTTACAAGAATTAAAAAATAATTATAATTTAAAGAAAAAAGATAATGGTTGCTATATAGTAACTGATAAAATAGAATGTGTTGTTGATACAAAAGAATCATGGAAAATAGAAAAATATGGAGAATATAATTTGCAAAGTATTGAAAAATATTATGAATTTTTAAAAAAGAGTAATAGAGAAAAGGATAAAGCAAGAATACCACTAATTGAAGAATATATAAAAAATAGATAAACTGTAATTATAAAAAAGCAGATAGTAGATAGTTGAAATTATCTGCTCTTTTAGTATATAATAACAAAAAATATATAAACCATAATTTGAAAGTGAGAATAAATATGACATTATTAATTGAATGTATTGTATTATGTTTGCTTTTTTATATATTAAACATAATCTCATATAAAAAAGACCCTTTGTCTGGTATTCATAATTTGCCAAAGGTTTTATGTATTCATTTATAATCTGGTATAACTATAAATATATTCTGCTTAAAATAAAAAAGTAGTAGAGGGTAGAAATTTAAAAAGGATTGATTTAATAAATAAAACTTATGAAAATTTAAAAAATAATGGACTTATTATAAAACATAAACTAGGAAAGAAAACTGTAGATTATTTTAATGTAATAAAAAAGGTAGATGAAAATGATATTTATGATGTAATATTTATAGTTTCAAGATTTTCATCTTTAGATAGTATTGTTCCAATTGTTGAAAATAATAAAAGTAAAAATATAGTATCTGTGGGTAACAATATGTCTGTAGAAAAATATATGGATATAAAAAATAAAAATGTATTATTTGCATTCTTTATGGCTGCTGGCAAAAAATGTGATGGATATATAGATTCAATTTGTTTAAATAAAATTGAAATTGGAAGAGTAGATGGAAAAGATATAAGCAATGAATTTATAAAATCTATATTTAAAGAAACAAAAATTAAAGTAGTAATAGAAAACAAAATGAACGATTATCTTAAAGCACATGCCTGTGCTGTTCTTCCGCTTGTATTTGCAAGCTATAAAGTAAATGGTAATTTAAAGTTACTAAAAAGATAAGGAATATTCTTTATTAATTATGGATACGATTATTGAAGGTTATGATGTGCTTAAAAAATTAGGGTATGAAATACTTCCTAAAGGTGAATATGAAAATTGCGTTAATAAAAAAAATTTATGTGCATTCATTTATAGATTTATGTTTTCTAATTTTATAGGAAAAATGTGTATATCAGATCATGCAATGAGCGCTAAGGAAGAGTTTATACTTCTAGAAAATGAATTTGAAAAGTTAAAGGAAAAATCAAAACTTGAAACTAAAGTATATGATAAGCTAAAATTGGAATTGCTAAATTATAAAGATTAGTTTATTAAAATAATAAAATAGTAAATTATTGTTATAATTATTATGGGGGTGATACAAATAAGTTATTGGTATATTTGGTTAATAATACTGATTTTTTGTATTATTATTCCAAGAAGAAATAAATTATATTTAGAAATATTAAAAAGAAAAAAGAAAGGTAGGAAAAGGAAAATGCCACAAGAATTAATTAAAGAGTTTATAGGGAAAGTTTGTACAATTATATTGTTCAATGAATCTTTTGGAATACAAGGAAAAATTGTTGCAATAGAAGATAATTGGATAAAAGTTGAGGAAAAAAATAAAGTTAGACTTATTAATGGAGATATGATAAGAGATATATCAATAGCACCAGATAAATATCAAAAGTAAATTTTAAATTATAACATATTATAGTAATATACCTTTCAAGAACAAATGAAAATTAATTAAAAAGGAGGAAATTTATCTATGGAAAAGCAAACAGCAGGAAGAGAAAATTTAGGAGAGTTAGCACCTAAATTTGCGGAATTAAATGATGATGTATTATTTTGAGAAATATGGTCAAGGGAGGATAAAATGTCATTAAGAGATAGAAGTATGATAACAATATCAGCTTTAATGGCACAAGGATTATTTCCACAATTAAAATCACATTTTATACTAGGAAAAAAGCATGGGATAACAAAACAAGAAGATGTTGTAACAATTCCAGCCAATGTCAAACATTGGCACGGGGCAACAGCTAAGTCTTGGTTTAGCCATATTGCTGTTGAGGTACCAGGAGAAAATACATCAAATGAATGGTGCGAAAAGGTTACAGATGAGGAATATAATAAATTACCAGAATAAAAAAGATCTGTTTTTTAGAAAGCGTAGATAAAATATTAATTAGTATTTAAATATTGCAGAAATGATATACCAAAATATAATTTCATAATGTATATTTCAAGGAGGATGTTGATGAAAAATTATAGTGATGAAGAAATAAAATATTTAAGTTTATTGGCAAAGGAATTTCCAACAATACAAGACGTTTGTACAGAAATAATAAATTTAAAAGCCATTTTAAACCTGCCTAAAGCAACTGAACATTTTTTAAGTGATTTACACGGCGAATATGAATCATTTCTACATATATTAAAAAATGCATCTGGTGTTATAAAATCTAAAATAGACGAATTATACGAAAATTCAATGACTAATAGTGAGAGAAAAAAATTAGCAACATTAATTTATTATCCTGAAGAAAAATTAGAACTTATAAAAAAAGAAGAGAAGGAATTAAAAGAATTTTATAAAATAACATTATATCATTTAATAGAAGTATGCAAAATGCTTTCTTCAAAATATAGTAGATCAAAAGTTAGAAAAGCTATGCCAAAAGAGTACGAATACATAATAGAAGAACTTTTAAATACAAATGCAAACGAAAATGATAAAGAATATTATTATGAACAAATAATAGAAAGTATAATTTCTTTAGACAGAGCAGATGCATTTATTATTGCAATAAGTAAACTAATTCAAAGATTAGCAGTAGATCATTTACATATAATTGGTGATATATATGATAGAGGACCAGGACCACATATAATAATGGAAAAACTTAGAAATTATCATTCAATAGATATAGAATGGGGAAATCATGACATAGTTTGGATGGGAGCAGCAAGTGGAAGTCCTGCATGTATTTTAAATGTTATTCGTATATGTGCAAGATATAATAATTTAGATATTTTGGAAGACGGATATGGAATAAATATTAGAACAATAACAGAATTTGCAATGGAAGAATACCAAAATGAAAAATCAGAAGAATTTAAACCACATGTAGCCAAAAATACTAAAATATCAGATGCTGATGTTGATTTATTAACAAAGATACAAAAAGCAGTTGCTATAATGCAATTTAAAGTAGAAGCTCAAATTATAAAAAATCATCCTGAATATAACATGGAAAATAGACTATTATTAGATAAAATAAATTATAAAAAAGGAACGATAA
This sequence comes from uncultured Clostridia bacterium, assembly GCA_934167435.1. Lineage (GTDB taxonomy): Bacteria > Bacillota > Clostridia > TANB77 > CAG-508 > CAG-269. Next base: position 10,084 of record CAKPKZ010000027.1, read on the forward strand.
AGATAAAAAATAAAGAATATAAACTAAAAGATACATATTTTCCAACTATAAATGAAGAAAATCCTTATGAATTAACACAAAGAGAAAAAGAGGTAATTGAAAAGCTTGTGCGTTGTTTTAAAAATAGCGAAAAATTGCAAAAACATATTAAATTTTTGTATACAAGAGGAAGCTTATATAAAATATACAACGAAAATCTGTTAATTCATGGCTGTATATTAATGGATGAAAAAGGTGAGTTTAAAGAAATAAATATAGATAATAAAATACTAAAAGGAAAAGAATATTTTGATGCTATTGAAGTAATTGTAAGACAAGGATACTTTGCGGACGAGAATTCGGAAGAAAGGCAAAATGGTATGGACTTTTTGTGGTACTTATGGTGTGGAGAAAATTCTCCTATATTTTGTAAGGACTCTATGAAAACATTTGAAAGATATTTTATAGATGATAAAGAAACTTGGAAAGAAATAAAAAATCCATTTTATAAATTTGCACAAGACGAAGAGGTATGTAAAAAGATTTTTAAAGAATTTGGTATAAATGAGAATAATGGACACATTATTTGTGGGCATATGCCAGTTAAATTCAAGGAAGGTGAAAATCCTATAAAGGCATCTGGAAAATTATTAATGATAGATGGAGGACTTTCAAAATCATATCAAGAAACCACTGGAATTGCTGGATATACACTTATATTTAATTCTTATGGATTAGTACTTGCTGCACATGAAAAATTTAGCTCAACTGAGGATGCCATTGTTCAGGAAACAGATTTATATTCTTCAGTACAAATAGTAGAAAAAGTTGAAAGAAAGAGAATAAAAGATACAGATATAGGAAAACAATTAAATGAACAAATAAATGATTTAAACAAATTGTTACAAGCTTATCAGACAGGTATATTAAAACAGAAAATTGTATAAAAACATTTGAAAAAATTTGCTAAAATTATGTAAGGATGATATAATTATTACGTAAGCCAAGGTATTTGCAAATATTAGGAGGTAGAAATATGAGCAAGATAATTAAGACAATTGAGCTTCCAGAAGAATTTATCGCTGGAACAGCCGAAGAAAGTGCTTATCGGTACAGAGGACCAGGTGTAAACAAAACTACACTTGAAGGTATTGATGAAATACAGTATCTGGAGATATCACCTTTTACGTGCATAAAGATGCACGAACATGACAAGCAATGGGAAGTATATGTAAATCTTTCCCGAAAGACTGCTTATGTATGTCTTATAGGTGAGAAGCATGAGCTTGTAAACCACAGAAAAGAAAGAATGGTTGTCATGGCGATTAAAGGTCATATCAATTATTCATATCAAGACCTTGCAAAATTTTTCTGTGATTTGGGCTTTTCAGTACGCCATGGTTCTCTGGAGGTAACTAACAAATCCTAATAGCAGGAGACCGAAAATTCGGACCAAAGGTGGTACAGTATTTAACTATGCTGTACCACCTTACTTTATATCTAATATAATTCTTTTTATATTGATTAATAATTAATAATATCCATAAACGGTGGAGGGGCACATCAATGCAATGTGCCCCTTTAAAATCATTACCATTTTTCACTATACTTTTGAATCAATTGCACAAATCTCAAGAGCTCCTGGTACGTATTTGTCTGTTTGCCCAAATGACGACATGACTCTGTTACATCCTCAATAATTGTTGCTTTTGCTAAATCCAGATTAATTGTCTCAGCGTCGAGCAATTCTTTCATTTTAGGATACTCACCATTCAGAATCCTTTGTAAAAAAATTATGCCTATAATGCCCCTACCTTCATCTAAAGCTTTCTTAATGTGGATAATACCCATTCTGTACCAATTTGGGAATTGACCGTATCGTCCTAATGTATTAAACATAATGCCTTCTTCCCTTGCTTTTGTACGAATACTAGCATATGCCTCAATGGCTGGAAGAAGTTTCTTAGACATTTCAAAATCGGAAACTTGTGCCGTTTTCCTAGTTTCTGCGTCAGCAGCAACCAGTTTTTTGATTTTATCCATAATTTCTTCATAAGGCTTTTTGCCGAAATTTCGAAATTGCATAAGTTTTTCCTCTGACAACGCTAAAAGTTCTCCTGCAGTGTTAATGCCTGCACGTTTTAGACAGTTATACGAAAAAGCACTAAGATTCATGTCTTCAAGACTCGTACAGAAGATGGGATTTGACGTGGTAGACTCTACTTCCTTACTCCCTTTAATAAGAGCAACTTCTTTTTTTAGCTCTTGCAAATCCTCTTCAATAATAGCAATTTTAGCTTCGAGCCGTGTCAGTCTTTCTTCATTTTTCATAATGATTTTACCTCCAATTAATAATTATTAATTTAGACTATTACCTTGCCTAAAATCATAGCTTTTTTTAGATAATAGACAAATATGAAATTTTCCCATACACATAGATTATAACATATTATGTTAATTTATTCAACTTATATACTAGTTAACGTTATTGCATACAGCTTTATTGTCAGAAATAATAGATTTATGCTCTATTTGATATTTTTCTGCTTCATCTACAATTTAATGCTTGGAATGATAAGGAAAGAAAACAATTAAGACTATACAGAGAAAATAAAATTACAGCTGATGAATTATGTAATTGGTTAGAAGAAAATAAATAAAAGAATTAAAGTAATTACCACCACAGAATTATTGATAGAAACGAAAGAACTATTATATGCTATTTTAAATAAATATGTGTTAAGCCAATCTCAAAAGAACAAATTAGCAGAATATTATAAATATTATGATGCTAAAATGGAAGAAGAAAAAGTCAAAAAGTATCAGAATGAAGGTTTATTTAAAAGAAATAATGAAACAACAGAAGTCAAAGAAGAGAAAAAGAATGTTTCTTTAATTTCATATAAGGAAAATTTATTTACAAGATTTTTTAGGAGAATAAAAGGACTATTTAAAAGATATTAGGGATAGAGATTAAAGTTCTCTATCCCGTTCTTTTTCATAACTATTTTAATTAATAGGCTATACTGTATTAAAAATATAATATTATTTTAACATAATTTTACCATAAGATCGATGAATAGACTGGTATAATTGCAAATTATGTAAATATGTGTTATAATACCCTCATATACACTATGTATATTTTCGCTTGGATAGTGCGAAAATAATCCAATAATAACTATAAAAGGAGAGATTTCTGTGTATCAAAACGAATTTACAAAGGCATCTTTTGAACAAAGGGAAGCTATTAAAATGTTGACTGAAGCAGGAGAAAGTGCAGAAGTCAAAGAGCTTGTAATAAAATTATATTATAAGCCAATTCAAACACTTGCAACACGGTATGAATGTGTAAAAACATCTCGAGAAGAAGGTAATTTTGAAATTTTTAAGAAAATTGCTGATCTTTTAGCTGAAAAATTTAAGTACTATGTGCAAGACGGAAATGATGAATATGAATGCTGTGTATATTACGGTAGCTATGCATATGACTTTGAGTTTATCCTTTCACTTGCAAGATTTTACCAGAAGAACCAAGCATTATTTAAAGGACATTTTGATATCATACAAAGAATGTGTGAACCAGAAAAATATAATCGTCCCCATTGGGAAGATGTAAAAAAATTCTGGATAAAACATACACTTAACTTGTAAAAAACTATCCACAAAAACGGGGAACATTAAGTTCACCGTTTTTGTATATATTACTAAAGATTTATACAGTTTAATATCAATTTCAAACATTCACTAAATCCAAGTTTATAATATTTTTTATAGTAATATGCATGAACAAAATCAGAAGTATCTGAATAAGTATTAACTTTTTCAATTATATTATTTTTAGTTTCTTCTGGTAAAATTTTCTAATGAATCTATAAAATTTTGAAAGTCCTTATTAATATTTGCTCTTGGAGAATCTAAAAATTTTCTATATTCTTTTGTTAGTTTTGCAATTTCTTCACTTTTGCATTAAATATTAAATTTAAAATATTTTCGTTATTTTTAATAATTATTAATTTCCTTTTATAATTCTAAATAAGCATATTCTTCTTCTTTATTTTACTCATATTTAATTTGTTTTTAGTATATGTTTCTTTTTCAAAATTCCTTATAAGCATATCCTCAGATGAAACAGAGAATTTATAACATATCCAATATATAAATTTATTTACAGTATTTTTAAATCTATCAACTACTTTTTCTAAAAAAGTAATTTTTTATTCAAGTTTATCAATTTTCTTTTAGTGCTTTTCTTATATCTTTTGTTTCTAAAAATACAATTCCATTAAGTGTTTTCATAAGCGTTTTTCCTTTCGTAAAAATCTCAAATATAAACTTTTTAAAGTGTTAATATATCTTTGAGTTGCATTGATGATATATGGATTATTAAAAATTGTCAATGAACGTTTTTTGAAAGGATTTTGAAAAAATCAATATATAATTGTTCACATTTTTTAATCAAAGTCTTATAACACAAGTAATTATTTGGTTATCAAAAATTTTTTACATAGGAGATGAGAAAGTGCAAGAGATAACATATAGAATTTATTCAGACGAATCAGTAAGTGATGGAAAATACTATAGCAATTTTTATGGGCGGAGCTCTAGTTAAAGTTGCATATGTTCAAGATATAGAAAAAAAGTTAAACGATAAGAAAAAAGAACTAAATTTAAATGGCGAAATTAAATGGTCAAAAGTTACTGAAAACTATTTAGAAAAATATATAGAAATGATTAATTTGTTTTTTACTTTTATTAAATCTGGCAAAATAAAAGTAAGAATTATGTTGGCTCAAAATGCACATGTTGCTGATAAACTAACGAAAGAACAAACAGATAATGAATATAGTATTTTATATTATTATTTTTTGAAAGATGCATTTGGAATAAAGTATAGTAATCCAACACCTTATAAAGCAAAAATAAATTTTTCTTTATATTTAGATGATTTACCATGTTCAAAAGAACAAAAAGAAACATTTAAAAAGAGTTTATTTAGAAATAATTTTGGATTTCAACAAAATAACGTTGAAATTACTGAGTTTATAGAAATAGATTCAAAAAAACATGTAATTCAACAATGTATGGATATAATATTAGGCTCAATGAATTTTAAATTAAACGATTTCAATAAAATAAAAGATGAAACTACTGGAAAAAGGTCAAAAAGAACAATAGCAAAAGAAAAATTATACAAAGTAATTTATACAAATATAGCATCAATTAGAAAGAACTTTAATATTGGTATTACAACTGGAACAGATGGAGATGTAACAAATTATTGGAAACATGCATATAGACATTGGAATTTTATATCTTCATATTCTCATTTTGATGAAAGTGCGCCACGAGCGTATAATCAAGTAGCATAGTACTTGAAAATACAATAAATTGTATAGATGA
>CAKPKZ010000028.1 GCA_934167435.1 uncultured Clostridia bacterium
ATGTATACATTATTTGCTACTTTTTTTTGTTTTTTCCTATCTTTATCAACTTTTAGTAGAATAATTTCATATTTTTCCTCTGTTTTACTTCAATTTACTCGTTTTTTGTCATTTTATTTATAATTTAATTTTACAAAATTTGTAATAAAACGCATAATTAGTAAACCAATAGGTTACACTTTGTATGTGCAGTTTCTGTAAGAATAAACTTACAAATGCTATATTTACTCATAAATAGGATGGTGATTAAATATGGGATTGGATTATAATATTATAGGTTCTAGAATAAAAAAAGCAAGAATGGCTAAAAATCTTACTCAAGAAGATTTAGCTGAAAAAATAGATATTTCTGTGGCCTTTTTAAGTAGAGTTGAAAGAGGAACCTCACATATTAACTTAAAAAGATTAAATCAAATATGCAATTTATTAGATGTAACTGAAGGTTATATATTAAATGGAGCTTCAAATAATTCTAAAAATTATTTAGATGAAGAATTCTATGAAATATTAAAAAATTGTACACCTAAAAAGCAAAAATTAATATATTCAATAGCAAAAACAATTGCAGAAAATGATTCAAATGAATAATATAAAAACAAAGAATATGAATTATGTCGAAAATTTATATTCTTTGTTTTTTTTATTTATAATTATTGTTATTTTTTTTTTGTTGTGCTATTATATTATGCAGAAATTTAGTAAATAATATATTAATAGGAGGTATTTAAATGAATTTTGAACAATGGAACAAATTTAAAAAGGGAGATTGGCAATCTGAAATTAATGTAAGGGATTTTATTCAAAATAACTATACACCTTATGAAGGCAATGCAGATTTCTTAGCAAATACCACATCTAAAACACAAAAATTATGGGATAAAGTTTTAGAACTTTACAAAAAGGAAAAGGAATCAACAGGAGGAGTTTTAGATATAGATACAAAAACTATTTCTACTATTAATTCTCATGAGGCTGGATATATTGACAAAGATTTAGAAGATATTGTTGGGCTTCAAACAGATGAACCTTTAAAAAGAGCTATTATGCCATTTGGCGGAATTAGAATTGTAGAAAAATCTTGTGAAGCATATGGAAGAAAAGTTGATGATGAAGTAGAAAAAATATTTCATAATTATAGAAAAACTCATAATGATGGTGTATTTAGTGTATATACTCCAGACATTAGAGCTGCAAGAACATCTCATTTAATAACAGGTCTTCCTGACGGTTATGGTAGAGGAAGAATTATAGGAGATTATAGACGTGTTGCACTTTATGGTGTAGATGTTTTAATAGAAGAGAAAAAATCCGAATTAGAAACTTTAAATGTTGACTGTTTTGATCAAGAAGTAATTCGCCAAAGAGAAGAAATTAGTGAACAAATAAAAGCTTTAAATGATTTAAAATCAATGGCTTCAAGATATGGATTTGATATTTCATTACCTGCAAGTAATGCTAAAGAGGCTGTTCAATGGTTATATTTTGCATACTTAGGTGCAATTAAAGATCAAAATGGTGCAGCCATGAGTATTGGTAGAACTACAACTTTCTTAGATATTTACTTTGAAAGAGATTTAGAAAGTGGAGTTATTACAGAAGAAGAAGCTCAAGAAATTATGGATCATTTTGTTATGAAATTAAGATTGGTACGTTTCTTAAGAACACCTGAATATAATGAATTATTTAGTGGCGACCCTGTATGGGTAACAGAAAGTATTGGTGGAATGGGAATTGATGGTAGAACATTAGTCACAAAAAACTCATTTAGAATTTTACACACTTTAGAAAACTTAGGTCCTGCCCCAGAACCAAACTTAACAGTTCTTTGGTCAACTAGATTACCAGAAGGTTTTAAAAAATTCACAACAGATTTATCTATAAAAACATCATCAATTCAATACGAAAATGATGATTTAATGAGAATTACATTAGGCGATGATTATGGAATCGCATGTTGTGTTTCTCCAATGAAAATTGGAAAACAAATGCAATTCTTTGGTGCAAGAGCAAATCTTGCTAAAACTTTGTTATATGCAATTAATGGTGGTAGAGATGAAATTTCTGGAAAACAAGTAACACCAAAATACGCTGCTATAACTTCTGATTATTTAGATTATAATGAGGTTATAGAAAAATTTGACCAAATGATGGATTATGTTGCAAAAATTTATATAAAAGCATTAAATGCAATTCATTATATGCATGATAAATATTCTTATGAAGCAATTGAAATGGCATTGCATGATAAAGATATTTTTAGAACAATGGCTTGTGGAATAGCTGGTTTATCTGTTGTAGCTGACTCTTTATCTGCTATAAAATACGCAAAAGTAAAAGTAATTAGAGACGAATCTGGTTTAGCTGTTGATTATAGTATTGAAGGTGATTTTCCAAAGTTTGGTAATGATGATGACAGAGTTGACGAAATAGCTGTTAATATTGTAAAGAGATTTATAAATAAATTAAGAAAATTCAAAACTTATAGAAATTCAAAACCTACACTATCAATATTAACTATAACTTCAAACGTTGTATATGGAAAAAATACTGGTAATACCCCAGATGGCAGAAGAGCTGGAGCTCCATTTGGACCTGGTGCAAATCCTCTTCATGGAAGAGATACAAATGGTGCACTTGCAGTTATGAACTCAATTGCTAAATTACCATTTGATTTTGCAGAAGATGGTATTTCTTATACATTCTCAATCACACCTGGTACTCTTGGCAAAACACAAGAAGAAAAAATAAATAACTTAGTAAATATGCTAGACGGATACTTTACTCAAACAGGCCATCATATAAATGTAAATGTATTTGATAGAAGTTTATTATTAGATGCAATGGAACACCCTGAAAAATATCCTCAACTAACAATTCGTGTATCTGGATATGCTGTAAACTTTACAAAATTAACTCGTGAACAACAACTTGATGTAATTAATAGAACAATTCATGAAAAAATTTAATAAGACATTTGAAACATATTAAAAATGTTTCAATAAAAGGAGATTTAATGTGAATGAGGAAGATTTAAAATATTATGCTAAAGTTCACTCTATCGAATCCTTTGGAACTGTAGATGGTCCTGGAATAAGATTTGTACTGTTTTTGCAAGGATGTCATTTAAAATGTAAATATTGTCATAATAGAGATACATGGAATATGAATGGCGGTTCATATATTAGCCTAGACTCTATTTTTGAAAAAATTATGAGATATAAAAACTATATTTATCCAAATGGCGGTGTAACAGTAACAGGTGGTGAACCACTTTTGCAACCTAAATTTTTAATAGAATTATTTAAAAAACTAAAAAAAGAAAAAATACACACATGTATTGATACTTCTGGAATGGTAAATTTAACTGATGATATAAAAACTTTACTTTCATTAACAGACTTAGTACTATTAGATATAAAACATATAGACCCTATAAAATGTAAAGAATTAGTTGGTTTTTCTAATGAATTAGAAATTAAATTTGCTAATTATCTAAGTGATAACAATATCCCTATGTGGATTAGGCAGGTTTTAATTCCTAGTTTAACAGATGACAAACAGGATTTGCTTAAATTGAAAAATTTTATACATTCTTTAAAATCTGTTGAAAAAGTAGAAATTTTACCATATCATAATTTAGGAGAATTTAAGTGGCATGAACTTGGATTAAAATATGATTTAGAAAATATTCCACCTGCTACAGATGAAGATGTTAAAAGGGCAAAAGAAATATTAGATTTATAATTTTAAAAGTAAAAAAGTGATGTTATATTTTTAATAACATCACTTTTTACTTTACATTCCTAATAATTTTAATTCAACATTTTCCATTTTATATTTGCCATCTACTAATTTAAATTCAACTAATGTATTTTCTAATGTTTCCTCATTTTGACGTAAATCTGTAGTAAAATATAATTTTATTTGTGGTATTTCTACACTATTAGTAACAATTTGCTTAAATGCTTCTGCCATATGTCTATCATCTTCGCATATTAAAATTAGCTGTGGCATTGTTTGAAATCCTGAGTCCATTTGTACAAAATTCTCATAAAATTCTTTAAACAATCTCATTTTTTCAACTAATTTTTTTGCCCAGTCATCTTCTCTTCTTATAACTTCAAATACAAATTGTATTGACTTGTTATTTTTAGTAAGTTTTACTGCCCCTCCTGTTGCCTTAAATACTTTTCCAGTTACTTTTGCTGTTAAGCTTGGCTTTACAACATAACTGTCAAATGCATTTACTTTTCTTAAATATGCAATTAAAACTTGATTTCCAGCTAATCTTTTTTTAATCATTGCTACTGGTTTGGTATTATCTGAAGGTTGCCATTTACATTCAATTTCTCGTGAATTTAATAGATATTTACCCATTTTTTCTAGACAATAAACTCTATAAATTCCTTTTCCCTCATCTGATGTAAAATAATACCTAGTTAATATTTTAGACTTTACTAATTGTTCTAATTTATTATTTAGTTTATCTTGTGTTTTAGCATCTATTCCTTTGATTTGTAGCATTTGAAATAATTGTCTTGATGTTATAAATTCAAACTCATTTACTAAATTTAATATTTCAAAGTGAATGTCTGTAATATGCCCAATATCAATTTTGTGTATAATCTGATTCATTGATACATATCCATCTTTTCCATCAAATGTCTTTATTTCACCTTCTCTTATTGCAAATGGTGATACTTGTGCTTTTATTTGATTATCTTCAACCATGTTACTTTCCTCCTATAATGTAATTATAAAATTATTAATTTAACCTTTTTTTTATTCATGTCAATTTTCTTTATGTATACATCTACACATTGCCCGTATTCTAATCCATTTTTATACTCTGCCATTCCTACTAAATTTGGTGCTAATTCTATAAATATGCCATTTTTATTTTTCTCGGTTTCACGCACAATTCCTTTTACTTTTTCACCTGTTTCAAATTTTTGTGCATTCTCTTCCCAGGTTCCTAGTGTATCTTTATATGATAATATAATTTTTCCATCATCCCTATTTATAGATTTTACCATAACATCTACTTTTTGTCCAATTTTTAATCTTTCAAATGGAGTTTTTATTCTTGCAACAGACAAATCTTCTATATGAGCTAATCCAACCACTCCTCCTCCAATTTCTATAAATGCTCCATATGGTTGTATATTTTTTACAATTCCCTTTATTACTTGACCTTTCTCTAAGTCTTTTTTTACCCAATTTAAGGCTTCTTGTTGCACTTGCTTTCTTGACAATTGTATTTGATTTTTATTATCTACTTTAGTTATTTTAAACTGTATAAATTTATGTACTTTTCCTATACATAAATTAGTTTTAGGTACCCCTTCTTTATCAACATTTATTCCTTCTACTTCATTTCTTGGAACAATTCCTTCTATGCCATTTCCTAAATCCACATGCAAATTATAGTTATTATCACATTTATTAACAAAACCTTGTAGTATTTCATTATTTTGAATGCATTTATTTATATTAATTAAATCTATATTTGTTTGTACACAATCCCATCCTTCTGGCATAAATTTGTTTATCTCCATTTATATTCTCCTTTATCTTTTGTTTAAAATATTATATATTATTAGGTCCTAACTTTTCAATACTTTATTTACTTCTTTTTTTGTTAAATATCTCCACTTGCCCATACCAACATCTTTTATTGGTATTCCTGATATTTCACTTCTATGCAATGCCAACACATTATGATTTACTGCTTGACACATTTTTCTTACCTGTCTATTCTTTCCTTCATGTATTATAATTTCTAATTTGGATTCATTTTTTTCTTCATCTATTTTTAGTATCCTTACTTTTGCCTTTTTTGTTATATACTCTTCTATTTTTACTCCATTTTTCAACGTTTCAACTTCTTCTTTTTTTACAATTCCTTTAACAGTAGCAATATATGTTTTCTCAATTTCGTGTTTAGGATGTGTTACTTTATACACAAAATCTCCGTCATTTGTTAAAATTAGTGCACCAGAAGTATACATATCTAATCTTCCTACAGGTACCAATCTTTTATTAACATTTACTAAATCTAGTACAGAATTTCTATTAAATTGATCTTTAACCGTCGTAACATAACCAATTGGTTTATTTAGTAAAATGTAAACAAACTCTTCTTGTAAACTTAATTTTTTCCCATTATATTCTACTATGTCTTTTTTGGGATCAATTTTTACTCCTAGCTCAGTAACAACTTTTCCATTTACTTTAACTTTACCTGCTAAAATGAGCTCTTCACATTTTCTTCTTGAAGCCACATCACAACCCGCCATAAACTTCTGTAGTCTAACAATTTCTTCCATTTTAATCATTCCTTACTCTATCTTTTAATTCTAATAAAATATTGTTAAAGTATTCTGGTAGCTCAGCTTCTAAATGCATTTGCTTATTAGTTATTGGATGAGTAAATTCTAATATCTTTGCATGCAAACATTGTCCTTTTATATTCCATTCATTTTTACCATTAGAATATGTATAATCACCTATAATTGGATATCCAATTTCAGATAAATGAACTCTTATTTGATGTGTTCTTCCAGTTTCTATATTTACTTCTAAAAGAGTGTAGTTGTCATATCTCTTTAAAACTTTAAAATGTGTTACTGCATTTTTACCATTTTTATTCACAGCCATTTTTTTTCTATCTTTTTGGCTTCTACCTATTGGCATATTTATTGTAGCCTCGTTTTCTTTTACTACTCCTCTTACCAAAGCAATATATGTTTTTTTAACTAAATGATTTTTTAATTGATTACTTAAATTAATATGGGCTTTATCATTTTTAGCAATAATTATTAAACCTGATGTATCTTTGTCTAATCTATGAACAATTCCTGGCCTTATTTCTCCACCTATTCCAGATAAAGAATCTTTGCAAATAGCCATTATAGCATTTACTAAAGTGCCATCTGGATTACCGTTTGCGGGATGAACAACCATTCCCTTAGGCTTATTAACTACAATAATATCTTTGTCTTCATATATAATTTCTATTGGTATATTTTGCGCCTTTAGCTCTACTTGTTTTGGCTCTGGTTCATTAATTATTATATTATCATTTTCTTGTACCTTATAAGATGCTTTTACTTTTTGACCATTAACTAAAATATCTTGATTTTGTATTAGTCTTTGAACAGCAACTCTAGACATATTGTCTACATTTTCTGCCAAATATGCATCTATTCTTCTTCCGCTTCCTTCTTTTTCTACTACTATTACTTTCAACTATTCTCCCCCAAAATTTGAATTTAATCTCTCATAAATAACAAAATTATCATCACAATATAATTGTTTATAATTTAAATCATTAGATTTATTTATAATCATATTTACTTTTGAATCTTTATATGCAATTACATGTGTAATGCCGTACTTTTCAAATATATCTTCATAAAATACACTAATACCTGAAGTTTCTATAAAATCCATAAATATGTCATCTTGCAATCCACTAAATTCTGGTGCATATAAATCAGCTCTTGAATCTATAAATACTGGTATGTTTCTATATAACATATAGCTACCATAATTGTATTCATTATAAAATTTTGCTTTTCCTAAATCAATATTATTTATAATATAGTCACAAGCCTGAACAGGATAAGTTTTTTCATCTATTATTTTTTCGTTTACTTTATCTTTAGCAAAATAATAGCTTAATAAAGACATACATAGTAATAATATTATTGTTCCTGTTTTTGAAGTAATCTCTTTAGTTATTTTTTTCAATGCACCTTTTTTAAATTCATGTTTTTCTATTAATTCTACTATAAGTTTACTTAAAATTACTGAACAGATTATTGCAAACATTGACAATTGTCTTCTTGAATTTAACATTAACAAACATAAACCACCTAACATAAATAAGTCTGATAGTCTAATTTTAGTTTTGGTAAATGTTAATATACTTAAAAATATTAAAATTGTGCATAATGCTGGAATTTGCTCAGTTAATGTCATTGGTAAATGTTCATTAATATTTTGTGTAGTATTTCCTTGCATTGTTTTTATTAAATATGTATATGGTGTATTTCCTAGTGGTGTAAGCAAACCTGTAAGTGAACAAATAACCATAATTACAATTAACCACTTAACATTTGGGTTTCTTTTCATATATATTTTGTATGGATTTTTTAAATTTTCTTTTCTTTTTTGTTTTACTTTTTTAATTTTTTCTTCTAATTTAACTAATTCTTTTTTTAATTTTATAACTTGATTTACTTTTTTTGAATTTTTAGATAATACTTTTATTTTTATATTTAATATTTTTTTCTCTAATTTTCTATATATAATTGTATCTGCTATTATAGCTATAAAATATTCTCCTATATATGGCAAATATAAAACAAAGTAAAAAGGCCATACTGCGCAATGTAAATTTGCAATTAATATTGGAATTATTATTAATCCAATTGCATATTTCCACTTTTTATTTTTTAGAAACATCTCTATAAAATATATTGTTAATATAAAAAGTATGAATGTTACTAATTGAGCTCTTGCTGATATAAATCCCTTTAATATATACATTGATCCTATTGTGGTAAAAAATGATACTATATTACTTTTAGAAATTTTGCAATTAACTTTGTATATTGTAATTCCTAAAACACAAGCTAAAATTACTGTTGCTACATATATTCCTACAAATCCAAACATTGAATATACTTTATATGTTAGTAAATCATACAACCAATGTGGATATGTATAATTTAATCCTTCATGCCATGAAAATGGATCTTTCATATCGATTCCATAATTTTGAATATGCTCTCCTATTTTTATGGTATAATAAGTATCATTTTGAAGTGTAATTGGTGAAATTGCAATGCAAAATATTATTATTAAAAATATTGCTATTATATTAAATTTAAAATTTGAATTTATTTTTATTTTATTCAGTTTTATTTTCATTCTTTTTTCCTTTCAATTTTATTTATAGAATTATACCAAAAAAATAGTTAAAAAACTATAGTTTACACAAAAAAAGTGCATTCTTTATATAAAGAATGCACTTTTTTTATACAGCTTCTTGACCTTCTGCTTGTTCTTCGTTTTCATTATCTTTTTGATTTATAACTTCCAAACTTCCTATTGATACTTCATAAGCTACTCTAGTTTCTGATGTTCCGTCTTCAAATTTTTTCTCATATGTTCTTGATTGAACTCTACCAACTATTTTTACTTCTGAACCTACTTCAAGATTTTGGCAAAATCTTGCATTTCTTCCCCATGCAATACATGGAATATAATCTGATTTATTGTATGCTCTATTTACTGCAAGTAGTACATCTGCAATTTCTCTTCCAAATGGTGTTTGTCTATAGATTGGTGTTTTACATATATATCCTATTAAAACAACTTCATTTGTTATAATATCTTTTTTTACAATTTCATTTTCTTCTTCGTTTTCATTTTCTACTACTTCTATAATGTCTTTAGCAAATACTGTTAGTATTAATTTGTTTTTTTGGTTTTGAAAACTATTGTATGATCTAAATTGACCTTTTATTAATAACTTTTTGTCGTTTTGTAGCATATCATCTGATATTAGTCTTTCTGATACTGTAATTGGTATTATGTCTGCATTACCACTTAAACGTGGTATTGATAAATCAAATATGTAAAACTTTTCTCCATATATTTCATGACTTAATCTTTTATCTCCTGTAACTTTTCCAACTAATGTTATATAGTTGTTTTCTAAATAATTTGTATCCAATTATTTTTCCTCCCTATTTTTAATTATTTATCAATTGTACTTTTTTCTTAGTGCTCTCCTAAATACAATACTTATTATACACTATTTTTTTAGTTTTGTCTACATAAAAAGTTAATTTTAGTGAAAAAAGTTAGATTTTTCCTATACTTTATCCATTATTTTTTTATTATATAATACTGATATTGCATAATTTATTAATATTTCGTGTATATCATAGCTCTCATTTTCAGTTAATTTTATTAACTTTTCTTGTGTTTCTACATTTTTATTATCTAGTGTTTCTATATTTCTTTGTAAATCTATAAGTACATTGTCTTCTGTTATACTTGAAGCAGTAATTGTAGACTTTTGTTTTAATCCACATGTTATTATTTTTTGTTTTATATTACTTAATATATCTATTTTTAACTCTAAATCAGAGTTTATAATAAGACAATCTGCATTTTCTATTATACTTTTTATAAATGTTTCTTTTAATATAAAATCTTTTAAATCATTATTAATAATAACTATTTGAAACTTAACATTTTTTATATTTTCAATATTGTTACTGTTTATTTTAATTATATTCACATGATTATCAATTATGTTTTTTAAAATTCTTGTTTTCCCAATTACCCCAATAAAATTCATTATTTTTCCCCTTATTTTTATTATTACTATTATTTCCTTTGAGAAAAATAATATACTACTTAATTCTTTATTTGCATTCCTGCACTATTAATTTTATAATTCTCTTTATAAATTAAATCTGAAACTTTAACTAATTCTAAACCTTTTTTCTTTATATTTTTAATTAACATATCTAAAGAATCCGCTGTGTGTTTTGTTCCATTATGACTTAGAATAATATCTCCCGATTTTATTTTTCCCTCTAATCTATTCCACATCTCTTCTCCTGTTATTCCTGAATAATCTAATGTATCTAAGCTCCATTGAATTGTAAAATATTTATTATCATTTGCTGCTTTTATTACAGTATTGTTATATTCACCATATGGAGCTCTATATAAATTAGTTTTTCTTCCTATTATTGTTTCGAGTTTTTCATTACTTTTTTCTATTTCATCTACATTCTTTTCATATGTTAGATTATTTACATGCGGATGTGAATTACTATGACTTCCGTATTTCATGTCCAGCATCACTTATCTTTTTTACTGCCTCTGGAAATTTATCCATCCAATCTCCTACCATAAAAAATGTTATTTTTACATTATTGTCATCTAATATTTTTAATATATTATCTATATCATCTGCATTCCAAGCACAATTCATTGTAAAGGCTACTTTATTTTCTTTTGTATCTACATTATATATAGGCAATAGTTTTTCAGATACAGATGACGTTTGAACTGTATCATTATTTTTGTTTGTTAATATATTAGCAGTTCCAAACAATATTGCCACTGTTAATATTGAAACTATATAGGCTGATATTTTATCTTTATTAAACACAAAAAACATATAATCCCTCCCGACTTATTATTTCATACTTATGATATAATTTTATTTTTATTCCAATTATCCTTTGTCAACATTCGACATATTTTTCATACTATATATTAAGCAGGTAACTGCAAAAAAGAAAGGAAAGATTTTTATGGATTTTGAAGAAAAAAGACCATGTCCAAAAATTGATATAGACGGAATGATTTCTAATGGAAAACAATTTGATTTAGATATTACTTTACCAGAAGACCACAGAGATGTTATATATGGAGTTGTAAGAAATTGTTTTAAAGAGCCAGTATGTGATGCTGTTGTTAAATTGGTTGAAATTGTATATGATTGTGGTAAAGAAGAAAGAAGACCTATAGGTCATACTTTCACAGATAAAGAAGGGGAATTTGTTTTTGGTCCTCTATGCCCAGACAAAAAATATGCACTTCAAATTTGGGTAAATGATACAAAAAAAATAAAAATATGTGCAAAATGCCATCATGAAGGAAAATGCCTAAAAGGTGATAAAATGAAGTGTGACTGTTTTATGGATGAAAAACATGATGATGACTGTAAAGAAGATCATAAAAAATGTTAATTTAATTAGTTTTTAAAATAATTTAAGAGTACATGATTGTACTCTTAAATTGTTTAAATAATTCCTAATTTTTTAACAAGTTGCTTTCCTTTTTTAACCATTTTTTTTTTATTTACCATTTCTCCATCATTATACATCATCATTACTCCTGTTGTAATTATTCCACCAATTATTATTCCTTTTACAAATTTCATATTCCATCCTCCTATAACAATATTTTTACATATTGTTATTATTAGTTTTTTTTGATTTTATATACTTTGAAAATATTGTATATATTTCATGTATAGCAATAATTATTAAAAAATATCCAAAATATTTTTTTAGTTTAATTACATCTGTTCCAATAGATAAATTTGCTCCAATTATAGCTCCTAATATTCCAAATACAGAAATTATTATTCCAGTTTTTAAGTCTATATTTTTATTTTTTACATTTACTATTATTGCAACTATAGAGGTGGGAATAAAAAATATTAAATTAGTAGCCTGTGCTACATGTTGGTCAATTCCTAACATAAATGATAGCAGAAATATTAGTATGGTTCCTCCTCCCATTCCAGTTCCGCTAACAATTCCTGATATTATTCCAATTAAAATTTCTAACATAAATAAAACCTACTTTTTAGTAGGTTTTCCATATTTTTATATTTTATACTATAATCATTTTATAAGAAATATAAATTAAAAAAATAACAAAAGCAATTTTTAAAATTTGTTCTGGTAACTTTTTTAAAAGCCTAGCTCCTATATATCCGCCTATTGTTCCACCTATTGCGCATAGTATTGCTGTTTTCCAGTTTATATAATTACCTTTGTAATAAAATATACTACTTGTTAATACCATTGGCAGAATGCAAAATATGGATGTTCCTCTTGCTTTTTTAGACGACATATTTAGTAAATACATAAATGCTGGAACTAATATCATCCCTCCACCTGTTGAGAAAAAACCGCTTATAAATCCTGCACTTAGACCAATTAAAACTTTTTTTATCATTACATCTCCTACTTTATAAGTAGTATATCCATTTTTTTATATTTTATAAAAAATTTATGATTTTTTATTTTATATTTTCATCTTTTATATAATACTTTGTTCCAACCATTTCGTCTGGTAAGTATTGTTGTTCGACCCAATGCCCTGGAAAGTCATGTGGATATAAATATCCTTTATGATACCCTAATTGTTCCATTCCTTCTGCTGGTGCGTTTCTAATATGCATTGGAACTTCTCCTGTATTTTTAGTCATAACATCTTCTAAGGCTTTATTTATAGCATTGTAACTTGCATTTGATTTTTTAGATTCGGCTACATATACTGTTGCTTCTGCAAGAATTATTCTAGCTTCTGGCATTCCTACCATATGTACGGCTTGCATTGCATTATTTGCTATTACTAACGCATTAGGATTTGCCATTCCTACATCTTCTGCAGCTGCAATTACTATTCTTCTTGCTAAAAACATTGGATCTTCTCCACCATTTAATGCTCTTGCTAAATAAAACACTGCTGCATCAGCGTCTGACCCTCGCATTGATTTTATAAATGCACTTATATTATCATAATGACTGTCCCCGTTTTTGTCAAATATTGCTTTTTTGCTTTGGACACTATTTTTAATAACTTCATCTGTTATATTTATAATACCATTTTCATCCATTGGAGTTGTAAGCACAGCTACTTCTAAACCATTTAATGCTGTTCTAACATCTCCATTACATATTGATGCTAACTTTTTTAAAGTATTATTTTGAATATTTATATTATATTCTCCTAGTCCATCTTTTCTTTCTAAAGCATTTTTTAAAACTTTGTATATATCTTCATTATTTAATGGCTCTAGTTTTATTACCATAGATCTTGATATTAATGCCTTATTTACTTCAAAGTATGGATTTTCTGTTGTTGCTCCTATTAGTATTACAGTTCCATTTTCAACATATGGAAGCAATGCGTCTTGTTGTAATTTATTAAATCTGTGTATTTCGTCTATAAATAATATACTTTTTCCAATTGGATTCATCATATAATTTTTAGTTTCTTCTATTACTTTTTTTATGTCTCCAACTCCTGCTGTTACCGCATTTATTTTATAAAATTTATACTTTGTAGTTTCACTAATTACTCTTGCAAGTGATGTTTTGCCACATCCGGGCGGTCCGAATAATATAATACTTGACAATCTGTCTGCTTTTATTGTTCTATATAATATTTTATCTTTTCCTAAAACATGTTCTTGCCCTACATATTCTTCTAAGGTTCGTGGTCTCATTCTATATGCTAATGGCTTATCGTTATTCATTTTTGCCTCCAATTATTTTGATAATTCTATTAATGCTTTCTTTATTATTTCTTCTATTGTTATATTACTTATATCAAATTTTTGTACTTTCTTTTCAATCTCTTTTCTGTTGTATCCAAGTACTTGTAGTGCTGCAATTGCTTCGTCTAATTTATTGTTATTTTTAATTGTTTCTTGTATTTTTGTACTAGACTTATTATTTTCAACTTGATTTCTTATTGCTTCTATTTCTTGCTCTTGTTTAATTTTATCTTTTAATTCTAAAATTATTCTTTTTGCTGATTTTGGCCCTATTCCTGGAATTTTAGTTAATGTTTTTATGTCTTCTGAAATTACTGCTAAGGCAAATTCGGATGGTTCACATACTGCCAACATTGCTAGTGCAGTTTTAGCGCCTACTCCACTTACACTAATTAGTAATTCGAACATTTTTAATTCTTCTAAAGTATTAAACCCAAAAATACTAATATCGTCTTCTCTTACTCTATAATGCGTGTGTACTTTAACATTTTCTCCAATATTTCCTAGTTTTTCTATTCCTGAATCTGACATAAATATTTTGTATCCTAATCCTCCTACGTCTACAACTATATATCCTGTCATTTTCATGGCTAACTTTCCTTGTATATATGCAAACATTTTCTTTCCCCTTTACCAAAATTATATATTATAAAAGTATGTTGCTTCTAAATCTGCCTCATGCATTAATAATGCTAATGGATATTTTTTATATGCTGCTCCAATTGTATTATATAGTTCTTTTGGCTCAGTGTATCCCATATGCCAACGTATTGAATATTTTTCTTCTGGAGTTAATTTTATATATTCAGTTATCATCATTACAGATTTTTCGCCATGTCCATATGGTATAGTATCATCTATTGTATAATATGGTACTTTTTCCCATACTCCTAATGCGTTTTTAGCATTTCTATAGTCTACTTTATAAAAATTTGCTTTGCATAAGTCATGAAGTAATGGTACTAATATTAATGTTTCTTCGTTTATATTTAGTGGTTCTATATTATTTTCTACTTTGTGTTTTAATATTTCATACACTTTCATACTATGC
>CAKPKZ010000029.1 GCA_934167435.1 uncultured Clostridia bacterium
GTATAATATGGTTCTAATCTAGTTCCTGTTGCTTTAGTTGATTTTATACTATTATATTTGGCAAATTCCCATAAGTCATCACTTCTATACAATATATCAGTTTTTTCATTATGATATACTTTTAAAATTTTAGATTGTATATTATATAAATATTGTGGATATATAAAGTTTTTAGATATATCTTCTGGTATTTTTTCATCTATGTTTTCAAATAATGTTGGATATAAATTCCTGTATGCCATAGCTATTGGATCTGTTCTATCAGTAATATAATATGAAACTGTTCCATCATATGCATCTATTAGTACTTTTACAGAATTTCTTATATAGTTTATGTTTTGCTTTATTCCATTATATTCTATTGTTGTATATTGTGAATATGGATAATTACTAGAAACTGTATATGCGTCTACTACCCATATTATTTTTCCTTCTTTATTTACAACAGTATATGGTTCGTTGTCATATATTAAATATGGCAATGCTTTTTTTGCTCTTTCTATTACGTTTCTATTTATTAACACTTTACTATCTGAATTTGAATTACCAGAAAATGCTAAGTTTATATCTCCTTTTGTTATTCCTAATATAAATTTATCTATAAAACTTAAATTAAGTCCAGACTTTCCGTTATATGTAGTTGTTTTATCTTCTCCTGTTTCGTCTGTATAATCATATTCTTTTTTATTGTTTACATTAGTAACTACTGTTTGATTTGTTTCTAGTCCATAATATATTCTAGACTGAGTTGTTTTTAATACATCGTCTTTTCCATTTATGTCTTTTTGAATGTATTTTATATTCCCTGTTTCTGTTATTTCAGATGCAGAAGTTACTATTTGACCATTTCCATGAGTTAATTCATATGTTTTGTCATTATAGGTTCTTCCAGTATTTACAATTTCTCTTGGTGATACATATGCAATTTTTTCTTCTCCATTTACATTTAATTTTGATATATTAGCATTTCTATAAGAGTAATATCCTGTTCCTGTTTGATTATCTTTTAATGTATTTAATACTGCTTCTTTTGTTACTATTGCAGTATTGTTTATAACATTTTTGTTTTCATTTACTTCTTGTTCTGTTATTGTTCCTGATGTTTTTAAATTTGTTTCTTCAACATTAACGTTATAAGCATCTTTTGTGTTTTTTATGTTATATGCCAAATATTGTTTTTCTTTGTCGTATTTATTAGAATTAACAAATATTATATTAAATGCTATTATTACTACAAACAGTCCTACTAAATATATTGGAATAGCTACCACGTCTTTTATTATTTTTTTGTTATTTCCTTTTGAGAAATGGATTGTTGCTCTCCAAATACAAATTGCAATTACAAATGCAAATATTATGTATCCCCATAATTTTATTGTTGCCTCCGTATATCCTGCTCCTATTATTTCTATGTCATCATTTATGCTAAGCATTTTGCTAAATAAAATGTTTTGTGTGTTTAATAATGTTATTGCTGCAATTCCTATTGCCATCATTCTAATGTTTCTTATTATTTTTTTCATTAATAAACTTTGTTTTAACATTTTACCGTCTATTTCTTCAAAATACATATTAAATACTATTATATAATATAATGCACTATATATTGTTAATCCTGCTATTATTCCTATAAAATAGTATATACACATTTCTATTAATGGTTTTTGGAACATGTAATATGATATATCTATATTAAATATTTGGTCACTAATTCCAAATGATGTATTTCCTATGCATAATAATAATTTTTTCATTGCTATATTTCCTACAATTACACTTACTATTGCAGATATAACTAGTGCTAAGGATTTATTTAATAATTTAGGCATCTTTTTTTGTTCTTTTTCGAAAAATTCTTTTAGCCCTTTTTTTATGCCTTTATTTGTAAAATAAATTATTATATATAACATAACAAAATTTATTCCGATTATTAAATATTGGTATTCTAAGTTTGTAAAAAATACATTTACAAAATTTTCGCCAAGTTCTTTATATTCTAAGTAACTTCCCCTTAATGTTATATAACTTATAAGAGAAAATATTGCAATAAATATTATTACTAATATCATTCTTTTTTTATTTTTGGTTGTATCTTTTGTGGTGTTTGTTCTTTTTGTTTTTTCTCCCACTATTTTTCTCTCCTTTATATTATGGCTTTTACAAATTCTTCTGAATTAAATATTTCCATGTCGTCTATTTGTTCACCAACTCCTATAAATTTTACAGGTATTTTGTTTTCTTCTACAATTCCTATAACAACTCCACCTTTTGCTGTTCCGTCTAACTTTGTAAGAACTAAACCTGTTATATTTGTTTCTTCTTTAAAAGCTTTTACTTGCGAAATTGCATTTTGACCTGTTGTTCCATCTATTACTAGTAATACTTCTTTGTCTGCTTCTTCCATTTCTTTATTAATTACTTTTTGAATTTTATTTAGTTCGTCCATTAAATATTTTTTATTATGTAATCTTCCTGCTGTGTCTACAATTAAAATGTCTGCATTATTTTGTTTTGTAATTTTTATTGCGTCATATACAACAGATGCTGGATCAACTCCTTCTTGTCTTTTTACTATTTCTGCCCCTGCTCTTTTAGCCCATATTTCTAGTTGTTCTACTGCTGCTGCTCTAAATGTATCTGCTGCTGCTACTACTACTTTTTTTCCATCTTTTGCTAGTCTGTTTGCCATTTTTCCTATTGATGTAGTTTTTCCAACTCCATTTACTCCTACTACTAATATTACTGATGGTTTAGTGTTTAGATTTAATTTAACATCTGTTACGTCTAAGATTTGTTTCATTTCTTCTCGTAATGCTTGTTTTACCTCTTCTTTGTCTTGTAATTTTTCCTTTTTTATTTTTGTTCTTAAATTGTTAATTATTTTTACTGATGTATCCATTCCTATATCTGACATAATTAATATTTCTTCTAGTTCGTCTAAAAATTCTTCGTCTACTTTTCTAAAATTTGCAAAAACATTGTTTATTTTTTCGTCAAATGATGTTTTTGTCTTGTTTAATCCATTTTTTAATTTATCAAAAAATCCCATAGTCTTCTCCTTTATTTAGATTGGGGCTCTTGGGCGGAATTGAACCGCCGACCTGCAGATTACGAGGCTGCTGCTCTACCAACTGAGCTACAAGAGCAAAATACTTTTATATTATATATTGTATTGCTTTATTTTTCAAGTGTTTTGCATTAAAAAATATCGCACAAGGACTCTTCCTTATACGACATTAAATATTTATATTATGAATTTTATTAACTAGTATTTTAATTTTGTTGGGGTTACCAAGAACCTCCGCCGCCTCCTCCAGAGCCACCTCCGGATGAGCCCCCTCCGCTTGATCCTCCACTGCTATCACTAGATGGACTAGAAGACATTGCTGACGTAGCAGATTTCATTGTTGTATTCATAAAGTTTCCAAAAGTATGCATATTAAAATCGTCTGTTGAAGAATACCAATCAGGAGCACGAAGCGCTATTGTTTCAAATTGGTTAATCCATACATCTGATACACCTAAAGCATAAGTGTAAGGTAGTATATTATAAAAATATTCAGGATTTTGTTTAACTAAACTTTCTAATTGAGGCTTTTCAGCAGTTTTTAAAAATGTTTTAAATCCTCTTAATTTTCCTAAAATTTCATTACCATATGGTGTTCTTTTGGGCATTATTTTTGCAAATAGTAAAATTACTGCTATGCAAATCACTCCAACTATATACATTATAAGGTACATAATATTTTGTGTTAAAGTAGGAAGAACAAAAGCAACCCAAGGTATACCTCCAAACATTCCTCCCCATATAATTGCAAATATTTTAGGGATTTTAATTGTTCCAATTAAACTGCCTATTAAAATAGTAAATCCGATACCTGGGAATAATAAAGCAAAAGGAATTACTTCTACTCCCATTTCACTGTATTCTAGAATTGGCTTGACTGTTATTAAAATAAATAATGTAATAATCATTATTATAAGCCACTTTCCTTTTCCTTTTGACGATGCTTCAAATATTTTATTTTTGTTTTCCTTACTGTTTAAGTTATTTTGTATTTTATGTAGTGTTGTATAAAAACTATCATATAAATCTGCGGCAGTTACTGATGTTTTTCTTCTTTTAAATAATCCCTTAAAAAATATTTCTTCATTTTCGTTGTCTCCGTCATACTCTTTTAATTTTACAATTTTAAAGCCCTTTGAATTTTTAAATATTCCTTTTTGTTCTGTTTCTTCTATTTTTAAATATCCTTTATTTGCTAAATATATAAGCAAAGAGATTACAGCCGGGGTATTAGAAGTTCCTTCATATAAAAATCCTACCTCCGCCGAATTATATCCTTCTGGTGGATAAAATTCTACTGTTTCTATTACTTTATCATCTTTTCCATATTTAGCCCATAATATATATGCTATTAAAACACAAATTAACGAAAATATTATTATTAAAATAGCATATATATCTGTATTCGTACTTGTGCTTGTAAAATACCCTTCTGGTAATGTAAGTCTAACTGTTAAAGCTTCTTTGGAATTTAAAGCTCCAATTACATACCCACTTATTATATTTCCATCTACTGAATAGAAAATTTTTGAATTATCTGTTGATCCTTTAGTTCCACTTGAAAACCCTAGCGATGATTCTTCAAATGTTTTTGGCATTGTAATTTTAAATGTTATATTACTTATGCTTGTATCCCATTCATATCCTATTAAATTATAATATAACTCATCTGCATTTTCTAATGGGTCTTTTCCTATGTCGTAAGTATATTTTATTGTATATGTGTGCATTCCTTTTACAGTTTGGCTACTATTCCCTATTTTTATAACTTCATAACCATTTTCTTTAGAAGTTTTATAGTTTTCACTTACACTAATATTGGTTATTTTTGCTCTATTACTTGATTTTGTTCCATCTAATCTTTCCACATTATTTTTTAAAGGTATTTTTCTAAATATTCCGATGCCTTTCTGAACTAAAATATGCAACTATTTCCTCTGTAACATCATAAGTATTATTTTCATTTACTACTATATCAATATTATAACCTTCTATAGTATACCCTCCTGCAGAGGTTATTGCAAAAGTTTTGCTTGGAATTAATAATAATATTAATATTATTAATGGACAAATATATTTTAAATATAGCCTTTTCATTTTATATATCCACCTTATTTCATATATTCAGACACATCATAGTAGTTATTATCTTTGTCTATTGCTATTGCAGAACTATCTGACCAATTAGAATTTTGTAATTCAACTTTTTGTAATCTTACTATATTATTCAATTGTTTTATTTTTCCTTCAGAGCTTAAATTATTTATTAAATTTTGCAATGTTGAATATTCTACTGTTCCATCTTCCATTAAAAATAGGAATGTACAATTCATAAATTGATGTTCGTCAAATACTGTGCAAATGTCAACAACTTTTTTATTAAATCCACTTATTTTTTTATAAGTTTTATCTATTTTTATTTTGCTAACATCAAACCCAATTTCTTTTATTTTACTTGTGTCTAAAGTAGTAGTTATTGTTGGTATTCCATTTTCAACATTTATAATAAAGTTTCTTTCACTGTCTGAAACACTTAAGCCATATTTTACATTTTCTACGGATTCATTTAATTTTTTAGCATTTGATGTAAATAATGATGGTATAACAAATTTATCTATTTTTAAATCTTTATTTTCTTGATTTATTTTCTCTTGATTTACTTGTGTATTCTCTACAATATTTTCTTTATTGTTCTCTATATTAGCTTTTGAATCTTCTTGTTTTGCAATTTTTTCCTCCAACTGATCTATTTTTATATTATTTTTATATAAAATTACCCCACATCCAATTAATATTATTACAGCTATTATTATAGTAATAACTGTTCCAAAGCTTACTTTTATTGGCTTTTTTTCCATATTTTTATCCCCTTTCATTATTTTTATATCCTTTGTTTTTCTTATTTAAATCTTTTTCCTTTTGACTTCTTCTTGCTTGATTCTCTTTCTAATATTTGATTATTGTATTGTTCTTCTTCATTCTCGACTTGATAATTGTCATAATTTTCATCATCGTAGTCAGAATAATTTATTGAATATTGGTCTGAATTTTTATTTTTGCGTACTTTTATAATTAATAAAATTATGATTATTATTAATATAATAATTGCTGATACTCCTATAAATATTGCTTTTTCATTCTTTTGTTTTTGTTCTTGTGCTTGGCTTTTAGCTATTGCTTCTTTATCTACCAATGATTTATTTAATGTTATTTGATATGTAACTGTATTTTCTCCTTTGCTGTCAGTAACTAATATATTTATTAAATTTTCTCCTTCTTTTAGTTCTTCATTTCCTACAATCTCTACTTTTGCATTGTCATCACTAGCTTTTGTAGTAATGTTTAATTTAGTTTCTTCTCCTATATACTTTGCTACATATTCATATGTATTTAAACTAAAGCTTGGTGATAATTCAACACCTTCTATATTTAATTCTGAAAGTCCTAATTTATTTTCTTGTTTTTCTTCCTCTTTATTGTTTTCTTCTTCTGCTTCTTTTGACTCTTCTGCTGTTTTTCTAGTAACATTTATTGTATAAGTTTTTTTTGTTCCATCTTCTGCTGTAACTACAACATTTAATGCATTATTTCCTTCATTTAATTTTTTAATTCCTGTTCCACTAACTTTAGCCTTAGAATCTTGTGCTTTAGCATACACTTCTACACTTTCCACATTATTTTCAACTGTAACATTATATTTTGTAGTTCCTGGTTTAAAACCTTTAAAATCATTTGGATTTATTCCTAAATTATTTAAATTTGCATTACTTGATTTTTCTTGTGGTTGTTGTGTATCTGAATCCGAATTAGAATTTGAATTTCCATTTGAACTTGAATTATTGTTTTGGCTACCATTTGAACTTGAGTTATTATTATTTTCCACTTTTTTTACATTTATGGTTTTAGATCCAAAACTTGTTTTTGTACTTCCATCACTAGCTTCTGTTGCGCTTCCTTCTAAAGTTACAGTAATATTTCCTTCAGAGGTTGGAGTATATGTTCCAGAAAAAGATATTGCTTTATTTCCTTCAACATTTTCTACTTCGCTGCTTGAAGCTATGGTTTTTCCATTTACTTTTAAATTTAAATTCCACTGAACAGCACTACCTGAAACCGAAATAGTTACTGGTGAGTTAACTTTTGCTTCACTACTACACTGTATAGTAGCACTTGCAGCATTACTATAATTTTCTAAAATAAACAATAATGCTATAGATAAAATTACACTAAATATTTTTTTCAACATTTCTTTTCTCCTTACAATTCTAAATTAGATAATCCTAATACTTGTTTTTTTAATAAAAAGGTATCCCCTGTATTTAATTCATTATCACTATTTACATCTGCTGCTTTCTTATAAATATCATTTTCAAATTTTTTCATATTCAATACTACACATTTTAACATGTATGTATCTCCTGTATTTACAGCTCCATCACCATTACAATCGCCTTTTTTTATAATTGTATATTTTTCATTAACTTTGTCTCCAGTTGCCACTAACTTATCTTTTTGTGTAACTAATGTTCCATCACTTTTTGTTATTTTAGCATTTTTTCCTAACTTTTCTAATATATCCGATACAGATATACTTGGAACTACAGTTATAATTTTACTTTCTTCATCTATTTTTATTTTTGAAGTATTAGAAGGTTTGTCGCTATTATTATTGCTGTTATTATTACTGTTACTATTATTATTTGAACTATTATTATTACTACTGTTATTGTTATTTGAATTATTGTTTACAGGAACTAAATACAATTTATATTCTTTTTCGTAATCATAGGTTTCTCTGGCAACATATGCTTCTGTGCCATCTGCTTTTTTTACTTTATCCCAATAAGTTCCTCCTACTTTAGATGTTGCTTTTTCTACTCTTGTTACTATTTCATCTTTGCTCAAATATGTATTTGGTAATCTATTTCCATTAGGTGATTGTCTTAAACCTATGGTAGAATTAACGTTAACTCTTACAACATCTGATGTAATAACAGAGGTTCCTGAACTATTAGGTCTTGCACAAGCTGTAGCTGGCATATTTTTATAAACAGGTATTATAAATGTGTGTGCTGTTCCTTTTGCGTTTATTCTTTCATATGTTTTTCTTAATGTTGTTCCTTCACTTTGAGCAGCCATTATATTTTGCATATATTGATGCCAATATAATCCATAATATCTGCTGTCAACATCGAATTTTTGTAAATATAAAGTGTTTTGCCCTTTTTTGGTGTATTCTGTTGACAAAAAGTTAATTCCACCTATAATTCCTTTTTCTAAAGTGTTCCAACCTTGTGATTTTGCATATACTGCTCCTGCATTTATTGGATTGCTTCCATTTGCTTGTATATTAAATGGATTAAAATATGAGACGCCGTCTATTTTTACTCCTGAGGTTAATGCTGTTCCACTTGTTCCTTGTTCTTGTATCATTCTTCCTACTATGTAATATGAGCTAACGCCCGTGGTATCGGCAGCTTTTGTAATTAAATTTTCATATCCTGCTAAAAATGTTCCTTTAGTCATTTGTTTAATTACATTAATATCATATCCACTATTTGTTAACTCTTCAAATTGAAAAATGTCTGTTTCATTTAACGAGTTACGTGGGTCCATCATGTACTTTATAGCTTCTTCTGAAGCGCAACGCCAAAGTCCGTCTTGGTATTTACAAGCAGAGCAAATCCAAGCCCCCTGGTAATTTGATGTTGCTTGCACATAGTTTCTTGATCCACTTGCTGTATGAACATATTCATTTGCTATAACTGTATTCCAATCTAAATCCGTGTATAATATTTTAAACTTCCAATTTGGATATTTAGATTGTAATAGCTGTATTCTTTCTTTTATCCCTGGATACACAGAGCTATTTATTTTGGATATTTCTGATGATGTTAATTGGGCATATGAATTTGAATTTATAATTGCATAAAAATTATATACTAATATTGACAAAAGTATTGTTGATATAAAAAGTTTTTTTATTTTTTCCATTGTTTCCTCCAAAATCTTTAGTTTATTATTTTTTTATCTTTTTTTTGCATTTATATTATATCATTACGTATTTTTTTGTCAATAAAAATAAAATAAAAACACTTTGATTTTTTTATATTCAAAGCGTTTTTATTTTTTTCTATATTAAGCTGTTTCTTTTTGTTTTTTTGGCACTTTTCTTGCATTATTATTTAATGCTTTTTTATTTTCATTTATAATTAATTTAGGCTCAGCATTATTTATAACTGTATCTTTTGTTATTATGCATTTTTCTATCTTTGAATTTGATGGTATTTCAAACATTATGTCTCTCATTATTTCTTCAATTATAGAACGTAAACCTCTTGCTCCTGTTTTTCTTTCTATAGCTTTATCTACAATTGCTTCTAATGCTTCTTTTTCAAATTCTAATTCAACATCGTCTAATTCAAATAATTTTCTATATTGTTTGTATAATGCATTTTTTGGTTCTACTAATATTTTTATTAATGCTGTTTTGTCTAAATCTTTTAATGTTGCAACTATTGGAAGTCTTCCTATAAATTCTGGAATTAATCCAAATTTCAACAAATCTTGTGGCAACATTTCTTGAAAAATTTCATATTTATTTACTTCTTTTTCACTTTCTATTTTTGTTCCAAAACCTATTGATTTTTTTCCAGTTCTGTCTTTAATAATATTTTCTAGTCCTTCAAATGCTCCACCACAAATAAATAGTATATTTTCTGTATTAATTTGTAGTAATTCTTGATTTGGATGCTTTCTTCCACCTTGTGGTGGTACAGATGCTACAGTTCCTTCTACAATTTTTAAAAGAGCTTGTTGTACACCTTCTCCACTTACATCCCTTGTTATTGAAGGATTTTCGGATTTTCTTGTAATTTTATCTATTTCGTCTATATATATAATTCCTCTTTCTGCTTTTTGAATATCTCCATCAGCAGCTTGAATTAATTTCAATAAAATATTTTCTACATCTTCTCCTACATATCCAGCTTCTGTTAATGTTGTTGCATCTGCTATGGCAAAAGGAACATTTAATATTTTTGCTAAAGTTTTTGCTAAAAGTGTTTTTCCACATCCTGTAGGTCCTAATAATAAAATATTACTTTTTTGTATTTCAACATCATCTTTTGTTGCTTTTTCTTCATGCATTATTCTTTTGTAGTGGTTATATACCGCTACAGATAATGTCTTTTTAGCCTCGTCTTGACCTATAACATACTCATCTAATATTTCTTTTATTTCTTTTGGACTTGGTATATCTTCTGCTAATGAATATCCTTCATTTTCTTCATCATACAACTCTGATTCTATTATGCTATTACATAAGTCTACGCATTCGTCGCAAATATATACCCCTGGTCCTGCAACAATTTTTCTTACATTTTCTTGTGCTTTACCACAAAATGAACATCTTACACTTCTAGGCACATCATTTTTTCCCATAAACTACTCCTTTTTATTTTCTTTTGTCCATTATTCCGTCTATTAATCCATATTTTAAAGCTTCTTGTGCTGTCATATAATTATCTCTTTCTGTATCTCTTTCTATTGTTTCAATAGATTGACCTGTTCTCTCACTTAAAAATTTGTTTAATTTTTCTCTTGTTTTTACTAAATGGTCTGCATGGATTTTTACTTCTGTTGCTTGCCCAGAAATTCCTCCACCACCTATTAATGGTTGATGTATTAATATTTCTGCATTAGGTGTTGCAAATCTTTTGCCTTTTTCTCCTGCTGATAATAATGCAGCTCCCATGCTTGCTGCCATTCCTATACATATTGTTGATACAGGACATTTTATATAATTCATTGTATCTATTATTCCCATTCCGTCTGTAATAGATCCACCTGGTGAATTAATATATAAATATATTTCTTTGTCTGGATCTTCTGACTCTAAGAATAATAATTGTGCAATTATTAAACTTGATGTTGTTGGATTTACATCTTCTCCTAAAAATATTATTCTATCTTTTAATAGTCTAGAGAATATATCATATGATCTTTCTCCTTTGCTTGTTTGCTCTACTACATATGGAACTAAACTATTTTTTTCTAACATAAAAATTCCTCCTTTGATTTTATATATATTAATAATATATTTTTATTTTGTCAATAGTAAACGCAAAAAGCTAGGGTTATTAATTTTTTAAACCTCCCCTAACTTTTTTAATTTATTATTTCTTTTTTGCATTTTTCACTAAAAATTCTATAGCTTTTTCAGATTCTACACCTTGTTTTATGTATTTTTTAATATTTTCATTTTTGCTAAGTTCTTCTTCTGATTTGCCATAATTTTTAGCCATTTCTTTTATTTTTTCTTCTACTTCTTTGTCTGTAGCTTCAATTTTTTCAGCTTTAATTACTGCTTCTAATGCAAGTCTAGATTTTATTCCTTCTATTGCTTGAGGTTCATATTCTTTTCTTACATCTTCTTCTGTTTTTCCCATCATTTGAAGATATTGTTCTAATTTTAATCCTTGATATGAAAGTCTTGTTTCTATATCTTTTAACATATTGTCTATTTCCATTTCTATCATTCCTGATGGAATTTCAACTTTTATGTTTTCACAAACAGCTTTTATAACTGCATCTTGTGTTTCATATTTTTCTTTTTCTGCATTTTGTTTTTCTTGTTTTGCTTTTATGTCTGCTTTTAATTCTTCTAATGTATCAAATTCACTAACATCTTTAGCAAATTCATCATCTAATTTTGGTAATTCTTTCTTCTTTATTTCATGTAATTTTACTTTAAATGTTGCATCTTTTCCAGCTAAGTCTTTTGAAAAATATTCTTCTGGGAATTTTACGTTTACATCTTTTTCTTCGTCTATTTTCATACCAATTATTTGATCTTCAAATCCTGGTATAAAACTTCCGCTTCCAATTTCTAACTCGTGGTTTTCTGCTTTTCCACCATCAAATGCTTTTCCATCTACAAATCCTTCAAAATCAATTACAGTAATGTCTCCTTTTTTTACTGCTCTGTTATCTACTGTTACTAATCTTGCATTATGTTCTTGCATATGGTGTAATTCATGGTCTATATCTTCATCTTTTACATTATACTCAACTTTTTTTATTTCTATACCTTTATATTTACCAAGTTCTGCTTCTGGTTTTGTTTGTAATACAGCTGTAAATATTAGGTCTTGTCCTTTTCCTATTTGTTTAACATCTACATCTGGTCTACTAACTGCTTCTATTTTATTTTCTGTTAATGCTTCTTCTAATGCTTCTCCAGCAACTTCGTTGAATGCATCTTCATAGAAAATTTCTTTTCCATAGTATTTTTCTACTATTTGAATTGGTGCTTTTCCTTTTCTAAATCCAGGTATGTTAAAATATTTAGCACTTTTAAAATATACCTTTTTTATAGCTTCATCAAATTTTTGAGCTTCTATTGTTAACTCTAATTTTACTTCATTTGCATTTTTAGTTTTTTCTACTTTACAATTCATTATTTTCAATCCTTTCTCAACTCTAATTTAAGCCTTTATATTATACCACATTTTTACTATTTTGCAAGGAATTTTTTATATTTTTTAAAAAATACTTGTTTTTTTATATTTTTTGTGTTAAACTTGTTATTAGTCAATTTTATTTTAATTTAGGAGGTGCAATATAGTATGGCAAAATGTGCAATTTGTGATAAAACAGCAAATCATGGAAATAAACTTAGTATAACTCGTTCTCATATCAGTAAAAGATCACCACGTACTTGGAAACCAAACTTAAGAAGTGTAAAAGCAGTAATTAATGGTGAAGTAAAGAAAATTCATGTATGTGCAAAATGTTTAAGAGATGGTAAAGTTAAAAGAGCTTAATTTAAATAAGAAAATAAAAATAAATGGGTGTTGACCCATTTTTTTGTTTTTTAATCCTTTATTTTAAATATCATTTTTACAATTCCTCTCAAACATTTAGGAACCTTTTTTACAACAATAGTCATATGTATCCCCCTTTCTTTCTAGCATGCAAGCCACATAATACCAACACAAACTACTAATATTCCAATTATAAATAGCCAACCTGCTATTGGAAGTAATAATACTAACAACATTCCAAGTCCAAATCCTATAAGACAAACCCCTAAAGTTTTTTTCAATAAACATAGCATATACCATTACCTCCAACTCTTTTTATATATTATATTAACCAATATTTTTATTTGTTCCTTTTTATGTAAAATTATTTTTATTGACTATTGCATAAATTTCTATTAAACTATATATGGAGTGATTAATATGGAAAATAACATTAAAGAAATTATAAATATATTAAAATCTACATATCCTGATGCAAAATGCAGTTTAAACTTTTCTACTCCTTTTGAATTAATAGTTGCTGTTTGTCTTTCTGCTCAATGTACAGATGAAAGAGTAAATAAGGTTACCCCTACACTTTTTAGTCGATGTAAAACTATTAAAGATTTTGCTACTATAGATATTAATGAATTAGAAAAGTTAATACATTCTTGTGGTTTTTATAAAAACAAAGCAAAAAACATAAAACTCTGTGCTAATCAAATTTTAACTAATTTTAATGGTGAAGTTCCAAAAACAATGGAAGAACTACTTACATTAGCTGGGGTTGGCAGAAAAAGTGCCAATGTAATATTACTTGAAGCATTTGGCATTGCAAATGGTGTTGCTGTAGACACACACGCAAAAAGAATTTCTAATTTAATTGGTCTTTCTAGTAATACAGATCCTCATAAAATAGAAAAAGACTTACTAAAAATAATACCACATGAATATTTAAAAGACATTAACCACCTATTTATGTGGCACGGTAGAAATATTTGCATTGCTCGTAATCCAAAGTGTAGTACTTGTCCTATTAATAAATATTGCAAACATTATATTAATAATGAATATTTTTGTTAAATTATTTAATAATATTAATAGAGGTGATATTTTGACAAATATTAATTGTTCTTCTAATTGTATTTATCAAAAAGAAGGAAAATGTTGTTACTCAAAGGTTTGTTCTTCTTATATTTCAGCTAATAGTGATTGTGCATATTTTTCGCCTAACAACAGTGAAAAGAAAGTTCAATAAAGAGCTTTCTTTTTCTTGTTGTTTTTATTGACAAAATTATAATAAAGATATATATTTTTTATATAAAATTTTTAGGAGGTATTTTTATGTTAAAAAGTAAATTAAAAGTAAGTTTAATTTTACTTACAATTTTATTATTAGTTCTTATGCCTTTTTCATTAGCAGATGATGAAAATCAAGTTGAACCTATTTCTTCTCAAGATCAAAGCACTCCAGTTCAAACCGCACAACCTGACCAAGAAGATTCAAATAGCAATACAAATGCAACTTCAACTGATGAAAATTCTTTTAAAAAAAGTGATG
This sequence comes from uncultured Clostridia bacterium, assembly GCA_934167435.1. GTDB lineage: Bacteria > Bacillota > Clostridia > TANB77 > CAG-508 > CAG-269. Next base: position 14,435 of record CAKPKZ010000029.1, read on the forward strand.
TTTATTTAGCAGGCGACAATATTACTGTAGACTATATTATAGATGGTAATGCCTTTATTATAGCTGATACAGTTACAATTTCTTCTCAAATTGGTGGAGATGCATTTATTTGTGCAAAAACTATAAATATTACTGAGCAAGGATATATTTTTAGTAATTTATTTGCAGTTTCTGAATCTTTAAATATTGACGGTGTTGTTTATGATGTTTATTCATGTGCAAATACTGTAACTGTTTCTGGATATATTTATAGAGATTTAAAAGCAACTTGCGATACATTAAATATTTTTGGAACAATTGGAAGAAATGCATTTGCTTCTACTTCAAATATTAATTTTATGAAAACAAATGGAAGTGAACAATCACAAGTACTTGCTCAAGGTAATGTTAGTGGTGACCTTAACTATTCTTCAAAATCTGAAATTTCAATTCCTGAAAAT
>CAKPKZ010000030.1 GCA_934167435.1 uncultured Clostridia bacterium
TAATTGACATTCAAGTCTTTCAATTTCTTCATCTGCTAAATTCCTGCAAATGACCACTCACTATTTGCATTGATTTTTTTCATCATAATATTTTTTCTAAGATTCATAACTATTTAATTGTTCTTTCCCATCTATACTAACACAGCAATATGCACATACCCTCCCTTTGCGATTTGCTATTTTATGTAAATTATGTTATACTTATTATATAAGCACTTTGAAAAAAGAATAATAAAAATCCATACACTCTAGCCCAAGTGTATTTTACATATAGTAAACCCTCAAACCCAAAGACCAAAACATTTAGGAGGTACATTATGAACATTGAAAGAATTTACAACGAGGTAGTAACTGGATGCAAGTATGATTTCGAGGTGGCATCTAAGCATAATATGGAGATGATTTCGTCCGATGTGAAAGCATCTGACCTTCCTCATATTGAAGCTAACTTTATTGCACAGAAACATGTCGGTTGTTGTCTGCACTATGGAATGACTCTTTTCGCAAAATTGCGTGAGCAAAACATTGAATGCTACATTGCAATAACAAAAGAAGAGAATCCTAATACCCATCAGAAAACAGACAATCATGTTAGCGTATGCTATCTGAAAAGCGGCAAAAAGTACATTGCAGATCCAGTTGAAACAGTAAAAACAGGAAAAGGAGAATATTTTGACATTCCAATAGAGCAGTACCACAAAGAACAAGGAACAATTTGGATGTTTGACCCTTATGGAGAGTATGGAAATGAATTATTCTTTAAGGGGTTTTTATCACATCCTATCGAAATTTTGGAGGAAGGTGAATAAAAACAAATGGCTCGGTTGGTATTTATACCTATCGAGCCTTAAACTTTTTATACTATTTGTTTTCCCAAATCTTTCTAACTAATTTTAAAGATAATGTGGATAATGTAAATCCTATTATTAGATAACATATAATAGAAATATCGGTTTTAATTGATATTAAGTACTCCCACAAAATACATCTATTTTATTCCTATTTTCATCTTATATGGATACATAGCAATCAATGTTTGTCCTCTAAATACCTTGTGTAATTTTGCATCTAAAATATTTAGTTCATCAACTATTTTATCATAATTATATTTTATTGCATGTTGCATACTGCTTTGACTTAATAAAAACTTCTTAAATCTTTCTTGATCATATTCTTCTATATGTGAAAAACATATTTCTCTTGAATATTCAAATAATCCACTTTTTCTTATATTATTTAGATGTTCTGTCTTATTGCTAACCCATTTATTTTCATAATTTTCTAAACTTGCTGTTTTTCTGTGAAGATAAGCATTTAATTGTTCAAGCTCTTTGTTTATCACTGGTGGATAATCCGCATCTATTACAGCAAAGATTCCACCTTTTTTTAATATTCTATAAACTTCTTTTATTGTTGGTTCTGGCTCCATCCAATGAAATGCTTGTGAGCAAATAACAATATCAGCACATTCATCTTTTAATCCAGTTTTATCGCCATAACCTTGAATAAATTTTATTGTATTATTTTCTTTAGTTCTAGCTTTGTTTATCATATCTATTGACGGCTCTATACCAATTACATTGTTTGCAAATAAAGTACATACTTCTGTAGATAATCCAGTTCCACATCCTATATCCACAATAGTATCAATTTCATTATCTAGGTATATTTTTAATAACTCAATGGCTTTACTTGGCAATTTAGGTCTACCTTCATCATATGTATCTGCATAACCTAAAAATCTTTCGTATAATTTTTCTGTATACTTAATTTCATCACCTAATAATTCAAAATCTGCTAAACTTTTATTAATAAGTTCATTCATTTTGCATTTTAGAACACTACATAATTTGAAAATATTTTCAACAGTAGGATATGATTTCCCTAATTCCCATTTTGACACGCTTTGTCTTGATACTTCAACTAATTCTGCAAGCTGTTCTTGACTAAAGTTTTTATTTTTCCTTAAAGTATATAGATTTTCGCTAAATCTCATAAAATATTCCTCCTTTGTATGTTATTATACTCTTATGTATATATTTTTTCTAGCAACCTTTAGTTGCATTTTATATTTTAGCAAAAAGAGCACCCTACTAAAGGGTACTCTTTTCCATCATCATTCTTCTTAATTCTTTACTATCTCAATAAATCTCAATGCATACTGATAGGACTTTGTCGTTTTTCTTATTCTCTTTCATAATATTTTCAATTTAATAAATATACATATTGAAATTCCATATTTTTAGGATTTTGGGTACTTTTCATTTTTATATGCTCTGCTCCAGAAATATCCCAACAATTAGGATGTGATTTCTTACTTGCACTTCTATATCTATATATTCCATTTTCATCATAAATTTATTCTATATTTTATCTACATCTATTCCCAATCTTCTAAAATTTTCATTAATCCTTGTCATATCTCTATATTTTCCTTCTTTTAATTCAAAACGATAATTATCTCGTTCTATATTCAAACTTTCATCTTCTAGCTCTTTGTCAATGTTATATGGTACTTTTACAAATTGAAATGAAATATCAGATGTATACTCTTGTAATCCATATTCTCCTTCTACAATCAAGTAATTGCTTTTTGTTGTTTCTAATACACTACTATCTTTATTATCATTTCTTATAACATCAAATGAATTGCCTACACTCCCAACATTTATTAAAGTTTTATTGTATATTTTATCCATATATGGATGATGAATATGTCCATATATAACTACATCTGCAACTTTTTGCGTGCAAGTGTTTTCACTTGGCAAAAACATTTGATATTTTGTTTCAATATTATCAACATTTATTATCGCTTTATTATTAACTATAGGAGTTGCATGGAACAATCTTACCAAACTACCACTCATATAAAACTCATAGCAAAATGGTAAATTTAATAAATATTTTCTATCTTCCTTAGTTATTAATGACTGATTCCATTTTATTCTTTTTTGTTCTTGTTCAGGCATTTCTCCTATATTATTATGTTCTTTTGAAAAGTGGGCATCACAGTTCCCTTGTAATACTATTTCACAATTTTCCCTTATTAATTTTATACATTCACTAGGATGTACTCCTTTTGCTATTGTATCACCTAAACATATAATTTTATCTATATTTCTTTTTTTTATGTCTTGTAAAGTGGCCTTTAGTGCTTCTAAATTTCCATGTATATCTGAAATTATTGCAATTCTCATATCTCACCTCTTGAATATTTATATATTTTATATCATAAAATAACAATTTTTTATAGTATTTTACAAAATTTCTTAAATTCCTGCTAATACTTTATTTAAGTTTTACCTCTAAACATTTTATTAAATTTATACTACTCCGCATACCATATCAACTTCTATCGTTACCTTAATTTTATGATTTTCAACTCGTTTAATCTTATTTTTACCTTTTCTATCAAAACCACAAAAATTTTCAAATGCAGTAAACTTAACTATTGTATCGAATCTTTTAGATATAGCACCGAGCAACACTCCACATGCGTCGCTGGTCGACCATTGATTGGTTAAATTAAGGTTAATCGTTGACTATGAACATGTCAGATACCATTATTCATCTCTACTTTAACTCTTACTTTTGTTTCCAGATTTTTCCTTAAACTTCCATTTTCTTGCTTATTGAATGAAACAAATTTCTGAAAGCTCTCAAAATCTAAAATGAGATTGTCCTCTTCTAACAATGTGTTCATTATACCATCATTACGAGATTTTATCTTTTTCGCCTATAATAACTTTGTATATTAATGCCTCAAAAACATCTTTATCAAAGCATTCATCATTTGCATCTTTACTTTTAAAAAACTGACTTATCTTTTTGAAACCATCATCAAATGATCTTTCATCTTGTAATTGACATTCAAGTCTTTCAATTTCTTCATCTGCTTTTTTTAATTTTTTATTAATTTCAATCTTTTTGTTTTTAAATATTTCTTTGTCTATTGTACCATCAATCATTAAATTTAGCAATGAATCTAATTTAGTTTTCAATTGAGTCTTTTGCTCTTGCAATTTTCTAATTGCACATTTTATTTTGTCATCACTTAACACATTCTTAATTCTCTCTAAAAATTTTTTAATTACATCCTTATTATTCCTGCATAATAATTGATATGCTTCTGCAAAACAACTTTCTATTATATCCTCCCTTAATACTTTGGATTCTATACAATTAGTTTTGCCTGATTTCACATACTCCATACACTGCCAAACTCGTTTTGAATATGGTGTACTACTATATAGATTTCTACGAACATAAACAGCTCCACAAAATCCACAAAATATTCTACTACTAAATGGGTACTTTCTGCTATAGTTTCCTTTTCTTCTTCCAGTTTCTCTTGCACCACATCTTTTAGCTAAAATACTCTGTGCTTTATCAAATACTTCAGCTGGAATAATTGCTTCGTGACTTCCTTCTAAATAATATTTATCTTCTTCACCACGATTTGCTACTCTTCTATGAGAAATTGGGTCTACTGTAAATGATTTTCCCTGTAATACATCACCTTTATATTTCTCATTTCTAACAATTCCTCTTACTGTTGATTCTGCCCACTTTTTTCCACCTTTTGGTGGTATATATCCTAATTCAGTTAACTCTCTTGCTATAATTGTAGAGCCAGCTCCCTCACAATATCTTCTAAAAATATATTTAACTATTTCTTTTTCTTTCTCATTGATAGTTAAAGCTTTTTTATCTGAATCATAATTATAGCCTAAACATCTGTTAAAACCAACAAGTTCACCTCTTTCCATTTTCATTTTTAGTCCCAATTTAACATTTCCAGAAATGCTTTCGCTTTCTTGTTGTGCTATAGAACTTAATATTGTTAATAAAAACTCTCCAGACATCTCCAAAGTATTGATGTTTTCTTTTTCAAATATAACTGCAATATTTTTTTCTTTTAATCTTCTTACATATTTTAAAGTATCCAAAGTATTCCTTGCAAATCTAGAAATAGATTTTGTTATAATAACATCAAATTTTCCTTCCATTGCATCAGTTATCATTCTCATAAACTCATTTCTTTTATAATCTAATGTTCCTGTTATTGCTTCATCTGCATATATTCCTGCAAATGACCAGTCACTATTAGCATTAATCTTTTCATTGTAGTATTTTTTCTGAGATTCATAACTATTTAATTGTTCCTCCCCATCTGTACTAATACGGCAATATGCACATACCCTTAGTCGACCTGAAAAACTCTTCCCGTTTTTCTATCAACAATACCATCTAACTTTTTTATAACCTTAACATGCATAAAATGACCTCCACATTTTAGTTAAAGTTTTTTCTCTACGTTGTGATATTAACTCTGTTGAATGGTAAAATCAAATTATTTCAGAAAAAACTTTATATTCTTTTATAATTTCATCTTTTAGATAATAATACTTGTCTTTATCAATTAATTTTTCATTATATATTTTTATTAATTGATTTAATTCTATTGTTGCAAATATTATATTATTTGTCTTTTGACTATTGTTTGTTAATATTCTACCTAACATTACTTTAAACACCTCGCCAATCTATTCTTTTAGGGACATCTGCCCCAACTGTTATACCTCTTTTTAAAACATAAGATTTAGTTTCTTCATTATATTTATATATAGAAGAATTCCAGTTTTTAAATGCTCTATTAGAAATATGATTTTTAGCACCTGATAATTCTCTAACTGCTTGATCATGCATATTATTTAAAACAGCATAGGTATCTTGTTCACGATTTACCCATTTTTGTTTCATATAACTTTTGGTATATTCAATATTTTTCTTTTTATTTTCAATCTTACGATTTTCTTTTTCATCTTTACTCCTTGGGTCTTTAGAGATAACTCTTGATACTTTATATTTTGAAACACCAAGTTTTGTGGCAATATCAATTTGTTTCATTTTTTCCTTAAAATACATATTAAGAATTTTGTTTTCCATATGTACCCCCTGCAACTTTTTACTAAAGACTTTTATAGCTGAAAAGACTATAGGGAAAATTTATTATTTGCCCTACTTATTTCTTTTTATTTGCTTTTTAAAATAATTTTATTTAGTCTTCGTACTTCTTTTGTCCCAAACTTATCATGTAACATCTTAATTTCACTTTTTAATTCTTTAGGTGTAATTTCTGTTCCACTATTTTTTAATGTGTGAAAAGCAAGTTGTGCATAATCAATTACTGTATCTAGGTCAAATAATTCTTTATTATTATCAACATCCATAAACTCTCCTCCTTTTTTATTTACTAATAGAAGTCCAAAAAAATTTATGGATGTTGCATTTTTTTGAAAATTTTTTTAAATTTTTCTATTTTTTCTTAAATTTTTATAAATTTCAATTTTGATTTCCTGTGCCAAATCTTCATCATAGCCACCATTTATAATGCTTGCATTTATAATTAATGGTTTGTAATCTTTTATTATTTTTATAATTTCTTCATCAGATAAATTAAATTCATTAAACATTGTTTTCTCCTCCTATTAATCTTCTCATAATTTTATTTAATGCCTTGTTTCTTATTCTCCATATACTTGTCCTATCTTTTTTCATTTCTAATGCAATTTGATTCATTGTTTTATTTTCTTTATACAATGAAAAAAGCACCATCTTTTCTTCAAAAGACAATGCTTTAACAACATTATATAATTTTTTATCACTCATTACTTTTTCAAATTCCATAGCAGACTTAATTTCTTTTTCACATTTATTTAAAACTTCATCAAGCACAGATTCTGCCTCAACATTTGCACAATTATATAATTGCACATTTGTATTATTGATATAATTGTAATTATCTCTTATATATTTTTTTCTTGTGTTAATTATTATTTTTCTTAAATATGATTTTTCTTCTTTTGATAATGCCTCTACTAAATAATTCTTTCTTTCCATATTCATTCTCCAATCTTTTAAAATTGGACAATGCCATAAAACAAAGAAAGAATTATAATTTATGTATTTATATAATTATCAATTCTAACTTCTACATATTCATCCCTTCAAACAATAATCTAAAATAAAATTCAATTATTAAGTTCGTAAAATAATCTTAAGTGTATTACCTAGTTTTCTTTAGATAATTCCTTCTTCATTTTAGACTATTGTCCGTGCTTATATATATAACACAATTAAGTAAAGCCAACTTATTTTGGCTACATATGGGTTAAAAAGAGTACATAAGAGCTAAAAAGTGTACATTTGGGTTAACTTTTTACAAATATTTTATGTAATGTAGCCTGCGTATATATTGAAAATACAGAGTTTCAGTGATATAATATCAATAATTTAATACTTATTCAGATCTTAGCAAATGATATTATGTTTGAGGTAAGGTAAATGAAAACGACCATTTTAGTTGCAGAAGATAATGAATCTTTATTCAAGCATTATCGAGAAATTATTGCAGAAGATGAATCATTTGAATTAGTTGGATATGCTAAGGATGGACAAACTGCTTTGGAAATGTACAAAGAATTTAAACCTGATATTTTTATATTAGATTTAGGATTACCAAAGATGACTCGGTTTAGAGGTATTAAATGAACTTACAATATATGAGAGAAGCAAAAGAAAATGTAATGTAATTGTAGTTTCAGGAGATGAGAAATTACGATTAGAATTATTAAATACAAAAAAAGTTTATGAGATTTTTCCAAAACCCACTGACCTTGATTTACTGAAAAGGTCAATAGACAAATTAAGAGATGAATTAACTTTGGAAGAATTTCCAAAAGAAAAGTTTTATGGTATTCTTTTACAATTGAATTTGAATCCTTATTCTCATAATGTTAAAGTGTTAAATGAAGCAATAGAATTGTGCTATTTTAATGAGTACTTACTTGATAATTTAACAGCTATACACAAAACGATTGCCTACAAAAAAGGGTGTTCCCCTGAAAAAATTAAATCATGTTTAAGAGGAACCACAAAAAACTTGAACAGAAATAATTCCCCTCAAACTTTAAATAAATTCTTTTATATCGATGATACTAAAAGACAACCTGAAGTTTCAACAAAGCATTTTATGAATGGATTATTAATAGCTTTGAAGAAATAACTATCCCATAGAAATTACTCTATGGGATAGTTATTTTTTATTCTTTATAACTTTAATTTACTATAAAATTGATATAAATAAAATCGAATCAAATACTAGAGTTGTTAGAAATTATGTATTATTTAACTTTTCTTTGTAGCATAATATATTTCTTTTATAGGTATTACAGCAAAAAAACAGCATTAAATTAATAAGTTTTTTGCATAGCAATTTTTTATTATTTTTTAGCCAAATTACATATCTTTTTCCATACCTTCTAATGCTTTATTTACAAAGTTTTGTGTATTTTCTGTATTTATTGCATTTAAGTACATTTCTTCGTTTTGGTACAATTCTTTTAAATTTTCCTTGTAATCATAAATTTCATTTCTTGACATTTTTCCCAATAGAGTTTTTGAAACATCTTTAATTTCATACATTGCTTTCAATTCTTCTTTAAAAACCCCTTTAGCAATTAAAGATTTTATTTGTTTAAAATTAATAAATGGTTTTCTTTTTACAGACATGTCTTGATTTTTGTTCCATACTATTAAATGACAATGTGGTTTGTCCTTTTTTGCGTGAAAAGCTGCAACCCATTCTAAATTGTTTAGTGGTATTTTAAAAGCTCTTGAAATTTCAGGCATTTTCTCCTCTAATAACTCTTTCCAAGCCTTTTTATTACAATACCCATGTTCCACAGCATCTTCATTTTTTAAAGAAATTACTGTTTTAAATACATCAATATTCTTTTTTGAAATTGCTTGAATATGATTTTTTATTATATCTAATTCTAATAATTCAATTTCATCTGTATCTAATATATTTCCAAATAGTCCATGTATTTCAAATCCTGTATCTACTCCACTTCTTGTTGCAATATAATCTGCATGTATTTTATCTATATGTGCTTGTAAATTTTGTGGTCTTCCTTTTCCATTATATTTTGCATAAATTTCTTTTCTATTAAGCCATTTGAATATTATCCCACCTTTGTATCTATCAACTTCCATTTTTCAATCCCTACTCCTAAATAATATTATCAAAATCTAAATCTTCTGGTATCATTTGAGTTATATCTTCATTTAAAAAACGATTTTTTACAGCTCCATAAGCTAATTTATTTGCTAAATCTATTTTTTCTTTTAGGAACTGTTTACTATCTTCTGATTCACATATTTTTGCTAATAAATATGCTTGCAAAAATAATGATGCATATGATGACTTGCTTGATTTTGCAAGTAACATAAGCATCCTTTCAAACCTTTTTCCTAATTGCATTTCTATTGCTTTTGCCATTGTCTCAGTAATTGTATCGACATCTTCTTTTAGCATTTTCACCTTAAAAAATTCATTTAAAGCAACATTTACAATTTCGCTTTCGCTCATATTTCCTTTTGCCTTATATCTTACAACTTTCTCTTTTAAACTTTTAGGAATTACAGCATATATTTTTTCACTTTTTACTTGTTTTATGATTTTTGGTTCTTTTTCCATAATATAAAGTTTCCTTTCTCTTTTTTCTAAATATAAAATTGCTAAAGGCAGGAAAGTGATGCAGAGTGCATCACGAACACACTTAGAAAAACAAGTTTTCTAGTTCTCTGCCTTTAGCTAAAAAGTTAGGAAGAAATGCAGTATTCTACATTGTGTAGAATACTAGTTTTTTATGTATGTTTCTTCTAAACTATAAATAATTTTCCTTTTTAACTCGTCTGTATCGTTTATTATTCCAAAATATCTATCAATTTCATCACTATAAAATTTAACATATACACAATCTTCTCTATTTTCATCTGCTTTTTTTCTAAGTTTTATTAGATCCAGCATTTCTTCTTTTACCAAAAAATTAAAATAGTCTTCTCTCTTGCATCTTTCAGATTCTTTTCTTATTTTTTGTGCCATATTATCATTAATTTTTATATTATCTTTTATTATTTCTGCTACAAATTTTTGCTCCTCGTTTGGTAAAAAACTTAATTTTTCCCCAACTGTTAATGATAGTTTCCCTTTATCTGCAAAATCTTGTAAAACTGGTATTAAATATGTAAGTCTTAAATATCTTTGAATACTTGCATTACTTGTTTTTTCTTCTTTCATTAGTGTACTTAATGCTCCAACATTATCTTTTTTTACTTCTTCAAACATTGAAGATTTTATATTTCTTTTCTTGTAAGTGTCATATTTGATTTTATAAGCCCTTGCCCTTTCCATTGGCGAAATTTTATCTCTAGTACATAAGTTTGTATCTATTAAATAAATTTTAGCCTCGTCATCTGTTAAATTTTCTTTTATAATGCAAGGGTATTTATTTATTCCTAATTCCCTTGCACATCTTCTACGATTATGTCCTGCTAAAATTTGATATTTTCCATCTTTAATTGGTCTTACTATTAATGGTTGCATTATACCATTAATTCTTATACTTTCTATCATTTCCTTTTTCTTATATTCATCATATAATTTAAAAGGTTGGTTTGGATAATCTTCTAATTTTGAATCTTCAATAATAGTAGCCATAATTTTTGTTTCTTTTGTTGGCTTGACTTGTTTTTGTGTTTCTCCATCTTCAATAGCAATATCTATTTCATCAACTACATACTCATTATTATCAACTGGTTTTGGATCTTCTATATAGTCAAAACCTAATGCTTCTTTTATTTCTTCTGCAGTTATAAATCTATCATCTGCTAATTTTAAAATTTCTGCTTTAGTCATCTTTTGTTCAAGTCTCTCTTTTGCTTTTATAAGCTCTTGTTTTTTATAGTGATTCATTAGCACTTCATTTGTAAAATCTATCTCCATCTTAAAAATACTCTCCTTAAATTTAGATTTTCCCCTTGATGTGTGATTAATTTTATACTTCAATTTTATGTTTGCATCTTTTAAAATTACATTTCTTTTCTGCAATATCTTTAGGTTCTAGATAGCATTTATGTAATTCACAATATGCAACAGCTTTATTCTTTTGAACTAATCTTCCAAATATGTAAATTTCTTTTGTTTCATTCGGTCGTTTTCTTTTATTTTTTCTTGCCATATATTTATTCCTCCGTATTTTATAAAGAGCTATTATTAAATTTCTTCTTCTTCGGATTCTTCTACTTTAATTCCATAATTTTCAATTTCGTACTCATGTAATCTGTGTTCTTCTAAATCTTCTAAAATCAAATTTATTTTTTCGCTTGTGTACTTTTCACAATACATATCTATAATCTCTTCTCTATATAATCTTCCAAATTGATATAAGATATAATTTAAAGTTTGCTCTGGGCTTACTTTTTCTAATAAATTTAATAAATCTTTTCCTATATCATTTAACTCAAACTGCTTAATAAATTCTTTTTTCCAAAAATTAATACCCATTTTAGTTTTCATCTGTATTTTTCCTCCACTTTTTTCTTATTTTTTCTCTGCAAAAACTCTTAATTTTGCTGCTAAAAGCAGAGTACTAGAAAACTTGTTTTTCTAAGTGTATTCGTGATGCAAACTGCATCACTATCCTGCCTTTAGCAATTTTTATAATTAGAGCTATTTTATATATTAAGCCCTTTTATGCCGAAAAAAATAAGGAGCCAAATCTTTAATTAATTTGTCCTTATCTGTATAAAAGGTTCTTTCTACTTCGTAATTATCATAAATAAATTCTGATTGTTTTTTTCCCTTAATATATAATTCTTTTAGTATAATTCGTTTTCTGGTTTCAATTTTATCTTTTGTTTTACCACTTAAATAATTATTAAAAACTCTATTTATAAAATCTATAAATAGTTTTGTTTGATATTTACTTTTTAATAAACTTTCTAAATATAGTTCATCTTCTGAAAATAAACCAGTCATAATATTTTCTAATTCTTTATTATGAAATTCATCAGTTTCGTCTTTTAAAGTTTCTTTTTCTTTATCAGTTAATACAATATGTTCTGATAGTCTTTTATAATTTTTTAGTATTTCTTCTGTTTTATTTAAAACTTCTTCATATTGAATTTCTTTAAATTCTTTTTTTGCCTGATCCATTTTCGTAGCAAATACTTTTCCAATTTCTTCTGTTACTTTCCTAACTAGATAATCTTTATATGTTTCTTTTTCTTGATTTTGCATATTACTTACTCCTTTATTTTTTCGTATTTTTAGGTAATTTATTTTAATTTTTTTGTACAATCTTCAAAAATTTTCATCTACATTATGAATAGCGCAATAACTTTTTACTGCAAACTTGTCTATCTCTGAAAATCCTACTAATTCATAAGGTATATTTAAAACTTTTAAAGCCTTCTCAAATGCTCCTATTCCTGTAAATAAACTCAATAATCTTATCATTTGTTTTCTCCATTTCTTTTGTATTTGAGCTATTATCGGTTATGAGCTATTATGAATTTTTACCTTTCTTCTTCTGAATCCAAAGATTCACTTTCTATATTTTGTTTTTTGGGCATAAAAAAAGAAGAGCCTTCGTTCTTTAACAACTGCCCTTTTAAACTTTTATAAAAATAATTTGTAAAACTTATTATTTCATTATCTGTATTTTTGTATTCTTGCTCTCGCAATTTACAATCATCATATAAACTTATTATTTTTTCTCGATTAATTTTATATAATAGATAACTTACATTTTCTTTTACAAGCATTGCTAATGAATAGCAAATAATTTTAATCTTTTCAATATTGTTCTCTTTCATAAATTGTAATGAATTTTCTGTATAAACCATTTCAAATTTATTTAGTATATGAATTATTTCGTTTTCAAAATTTTCAAATTCATTTGGAATTTGCTTTTCTTTTTTTATAATATAATTAAATAATCTATCTATCTTATTAATACTTATAATATTATCTTGTGGTTTTTGCGACATACCCTCTGTGGTATTTATCGAATAGGGGTATGTCTTATTTATCGTATAGGGTGTATCATTTGGATAGATTCTTCGTCTAATAATTTCATTTTTTTCATTTCTAACTATATCAACATATACAAAACCTAGTTTGCTTAAATGAGATACCCATTCAGATATTGTATGAGCTTTTGCATTAAATAAATTTCCCAAATAACTATTTGAAGCAAAACAATATCCTTCTTTATTTGATAACGCAGTTATTACTGCATATAATAACTTTTCATTGGCTCTTAAGTTTTCATTAAATAATACTGTTGCAGGTATTATTGCATAATAGCCAATTTTATTTTCTTCATTCATTTTGCTATGTATCACCCTTTCCATATTATTTAAGAAAAGATTTTACCTTGTACGCTAAAGCATAAAAAAAGATAGAGCAAATTTTACTCTATCCGTTGTGTAACAAGCACTTTTCTTAATATTTTTTATTTTAGGGTCGTATGCGGAAACATGTTACCACGTACCCTGTTGTTTCCATATTTATGTTAACATTGTATTTTTTAGTGTTTTTTTCACTTTTTTTAGTAATTTTTTATCTTTTTTAAAATCTTTCAAACTCTTTTATATCAAGGGTTACATGTGTTACTTTAAAGTCATAGCAACCACGCATTCAACATGGCTCGTATAAGGAAACATATCAACAGGTTGAATTTTAGAAATCTCATATATCTCCTCAAATTTTGCCAAATCCCTTACCAAAGTTGCAGGATTACAACTAATATACACAAATCTATCAGGCTTAATTTTCAAAATATTATCAATAGAATGTACATCCAAAC